>PXCX01000216.1 GCA_003565195.1 PVC group bacterium
CCGATTGACGGGATTGCGCCAGAATTTCGGCATACTCGCCCTCGACATCCTCGCGCTCCATGATTGCAGCCGGAAGGGTCATTTGTTATATTCATGAACGCAACCAATTATATTCGTAATTTATCATTGACGAGATATGGAACGCGGCATGCATGCTGATCCGTGCAAGAAACAGCCGGCAACACCGGACGGCCCGGACGGCGGACGCTGCTGGACGCGGTTCGGGGGGTGGAGGATGCGTCGATTTGAACCCATTCAACCGCCATGGATCAACTGCTCGGCGTGGATGGCAGGGAGGCGTTCACCGTCTATCTGGACCCGGTCGGCATGAACAATCGTTCCCGCTAATGGAGTACAAACCATGACACTTGACGAAATAATCGCCGAATTGAAAGACTATAATGGCGTGTTTCCCAAGGCAGGCGTGGAAGCGGCTGTCCGGGAACGGGAAGCGATCACGCCGCATTTGCTGCAAGCGCTCGATGAGGCCGTTGATTGGGAACCCGACGTGGCAAGCGAGAATTGGCATTTACCCATCTATGCCCTTTATTTGCTGGCCCAATTCCGGGAGACGCGCGCCTATCCGCGCGTCGTTGCGATCTGCAAGATCCCGCATGAGGCGCTCGATCGGCTGCTTGGCGATACCCTTACCGAGGGCCTTGATCGAATTCTGGCTTCGGTCTTCGATGGCGATCCGGCGTTGATCAAGTCGGTCATCGAGAATCCCGATGCTGACGAATATGCGCGTTCGGCGGCCTTGTCCGCTCTGGCCATACTTGCCTTGGAGGACATCTTCCCGCGGACCGAATTGATTGCATATCTGGGCGACCTGTTGCGAGGTGGTCTTGAACGGGAATATTCGAACGCATGGAATGAGTTGGTACGCGTTGTCTCCGATCTGCATGCCGTCGAGTTGGGGGACGATTGCCTGGCGGCCTATGAAGAAGGCTTGATCGATCCGGGAATGATCCATCCTGATGACTTGGACGAAGTGTTTTCGAAGCCGGCGGATAAGGTTCTGACAGCGGCCCGAGAACAGCGTGGCGGCCTGATTGATAATACTGTTCACGAAATGCAATGGTGGGCCGCGTTTCGCCAGGAAAAACCGGGAAAGGTGAAAGGCTTGAATACCGCTGACAGGGCATTTGCAAGGCGTATTCAAAAAGCGAACAAAGAGAAGCGGCCGGCGCACCCCCCGGACCGCGCGGCAAAGAAGATCGGGCGGAACGCTCCGTGCACGTGCGGCAGCGGCAAGAAATACGAGAAATGTTGCCTTGCCAAAGCTGTAGGGCGTTAAGTGGACATCAAACCGCTAGCCGGTTTCTCTGAAAGTGTTCGGGAGTCGCTTGAGAATAGACACTGCATAACCTGCGGATTCGCGTTGTGAACACATTTCAAGTGACGGAACAGGAATGATGATTGAAAAGGCGCCTCCATGCAGCGGTTCCAAGTCTTGACCGTCGGATATGATTTCGCTAGGGTAACGGCGTTGCTGTGGTTGAACCTTCGACGGGAGTTGCGGTTCCGGCAGGGAGAGCCGGGAAGTGTTCCCGGCGTTGTGTTGTCTTGTGCCGGCTTTGTGAGTCGACGAGGTGGGAGAGCAGGATTTGATGAATGCATTGCCTGTTGCCGTGACTGTTTTTATTTTGTACGGGATCGCTTACCGGACCTATGGCCGGTATCTCAGTCGCAGAATATTCGGGTTAGACTCCAAGCGTCTGACCCCGGCGCATACCTTGCGCGATGACCGGGATTATGTGCCGACCAACCGGTGGGTGCTTTTCGGACATCATTTTACGACCATTTCGGGCGCCGGCCCGATTGTGGGGCCGGCGATTGCCGTGATTTGGGGCTGGCTTCCCGCTTTGTTATGGGTTCTGGTCGGCAGTGTCTTCATGGGTGCAGTTCACGATTTCGGGGCCTTGATGTTGTCCGCGCGTCATGAGGGACGCTCGGTCAGTGCGGTGACCGAGGAACTCATCGGTTCGCGGGCACGGACGTTGTTTCTTTTGTTGACCTTGTTTGCCTTGTTGATCGTGTTGGCGGTTTTTGCGCTGGTGATTGCATTGTTGTTCGAAATGTTCCCGGAATCCGTGCTGTCGGTATGGGCTGAAATCCCGATTGCGATGGCCGTCGGCTACTGGGTTTTCCGGCGATCGGGCAATCATGCCGTTGCCGGTGTTATCGCCTTGATTCTGTTGTATGGTTTTGTCGTGCTCGGCAGCTACGTGCCCTTGCGGATGCCCGGCTTGATTATGGGGAGCGTGACCTATACCTGGGTCGTGATCTTGTTGACGTATGCGTTTATCGCCTCGACGTTGCCGGTTTGGATTTTGCTGCAGCCGCGGGATTACATCAATTCCCACCAGCTTTTCACGGTCATGGGGTTAATGCTTCTTGGCTTGGTGGTTGGACGGCCGACGATCGTGGCGCCCGCGGTTCGGATGGGGATTGCCGATGCACCCGCGTTCATACCCTTTTTGTTTGTAGTGGTTGCCTGTGGCGCTATATCCGGTTTCCATAGCATGGCGGCATCCGGAACGACGGTTAAGCAACTCGGCAACGAAGCCGATGCGCGATTGATCGGGTTTGGCGCCATGCTGACCGAAGGCGCCCTGGCGGTCCTGGTGATCCTTGTCTGTACCGCCGGTTTCGCCGGTCGCGCGGACTGGATGGCGCATTACGCCGGCTGGGAGGCGGCCGATGGCCTGGGGGCCAAAGTCGGCGCTTTCGTCGATGGCGGTGCCGTGTTTATCGGGTACTTGGGGATTCCGGTTCGTATCGGGGCGACGATCATGGCGGTGATGGTCGTTAGTTTTGCGGCGACAACCATGGATTCGGCAACCCGGATTCAGCGCTATATCATTATGGAACTGGCGCAGAGTTACCGGTTCAAACCGCTGATGTCACCCCATCTGGCGGCCCTGGTTGCCGTGCTGAGCGCTTTTGGTCTGGCATCCATCAATCAGGGGCGCGGAGGCATGATTTTGTGGCCGATTTTCGGCGCCTCCAATCAGCTCATGGCCGGGTTGGCCCTGCTGGTCGTGACAGTCTGGTTATTGCGGTTGCGTAAGCCGTCCATGATTGCGGCGATTCCCATGGTGTTTATGATCGGGGTTACCACGTGGGCGATGGTTGCCGGACTTGTCGAATACGTTGACCAACGGAATTACTTATTGATCGCGATCAGCGGTCTGATCCTGATTTTGGAGGTCTGGGTGATTGCCGAAGCGGTACGGGCGATACAGGCTGTCCGCCGTTCGCAAGCGGCAAGCGTTGAACAGGGTAAGGCGGCATGACGGATATGACGATTTGGGTTGTACTTCAAGGTAAATGAGACGCCATTATGTCAAAAAGGGATAATCATGTTGCTGTCTCGATCCGGTCAATATTCATTTTGCCCTGCCATTGATGCACATCCGCCTCAAAAAGTTGGAAAGAGCTTGCAAAGACGCAACACGATTCTTGAATCTTGAGATATGACTCCTATGAGCGGCGCAGCTTCATGTTGTCGGCAGGAACAGGCGTAGCGACCGGTTATATCCTTTCCGTATGGTAGTCCAGCAAGACCCAGCGGGGATCGGCGCGTAAGCGCTTGGCGATGGTGGCCAAGCGCGAATCCACGGTTTTCCCGTCCGCCGCCACCGTGACAAACGCCAGTTCGGCCGATTGCCATTTGTCTTGAGAATCCGTTTCGGCCACGCTGACGTTCAACGTGTTCCGTATCCGGTCCTTCAAACCGCGGATCACCGACCGCTTATCCTTCAAGGACCGCGCGCCCGGAATACTCAGCGTTGTCGTCATTAAACCGATAATCATAGCGTTCCTCCATTCAGCATTTGAATGCTTACCAAGGCGGCGCTGCCGCAACCAAAGAGCAGCGCCGCCACCCCCGCAGCGTCTGAAACACACGGCTAGAATTTGGTTTGTCCCGCAATTGAGAGAGGATTTTACCGACAGTTTTCCCCTCAGTCACAGATTGTTCCAGTGATCTTTTGACTTCATCATGACTATACCATCATGATGCTTGGATCGTCAGACCGACGGCGCCGGCCAGGGTTTCCAGAATGAGCGCGAATTCCACCGAAATAGGCGCTCTGCGTCAACGCGGCAGGTTATGGCGGCGCAATCCCGGCGAAGCTTGTTGGATGATGTTCCTGACGCGATACGAAATCCGAAGTTCGGTTTCCGACTCCGGTTCCAGCGCAATCGGTAACTGGATCGTTTGATAGTCCATTTTTTCGTATTCGGCATCGCAATGCAGCATCTCCCACTGGCCTTCCAAGTGTTGGATCATTTGCAGCACGGCCTCGCGATCGCGGAAGTTCTCGATCAGGATCTTGTCGGTACGCACCTCATCGTACAACACGATCTGGCGGTCATTATTACGGCGGATATTTTCCCGGCGGGCTTCGGTACGCCGTTGGGTCACCACGATGTCGCGGCTGTTGCCGATGTACAGCCGGAACTCGTCGCCGACCGGCGTGAACGGCGCAAGATCCTCGCCCAGGAAAATGGTGCTGTCATGCCCGTCATCCTGAAACACGCGCGCCTTGCCCGGCCAGAGCATGTGTTCCCCGAGATTCGCTTCGGCCGTGTTGGCGATCACGTAATGCACG
>PXCX01000290.1 GCA_003565195.1 PVC group bacterium
CGGCCAGCGAATTTAACGACACCTTTTCCGCGCCCGCCATCAAGACGCGAGCCATATCCTCGAGATTCGATAATCCGCCGCCCACGGCAAACGGGATATGCACGGCCGCCGCCACTTCGCGAACCATGCCGATGTCGATTCCCCTCTTTTCAGCAGATGCCGTGATATCGTAGAACACCAATTCGTCACAACCCTCGCGGTAATAACGATCGGCCATTTCAACCGGATCCCCCAGAACCACATTGTTCTGAAAGCGCACTCCCTTGGTGACCTTCCCCTGGTGCACATCAAGGCACGGTATGATTCGTTTGGTTAACATCGTCCATTCCACTGACTGAAATTCTCAAGCAAACGCAATCCCAGGCGACCGGATTTCTCGGGATGAAATTGCGTTGCCAACAAATTATCCCTCCCGATGATTGCCGCGAAATCAATTCCCTCATATTCCGTACGGCCGATCACGTGGTCCGGGTCAACGGGGTCCGGATAATAGCTGTGCACATAATAGAACTCGCCCTCTTGATCAATGCCCTGCAACACAGGATGCGCGCGAACACACGTGACACGGTTCCATCCCATATGCGGAACCTTGACCTCGGGCCGGTCGTGCCGGAAGCGTACGGCATGCCCGCGGATCAATCCCAGACAATCGGTGTCACCGTCTTCCTCGGACGAATCAAGCACGATCTGTGCGCCGAGACACATCCCAAGGAAAGGGACCCCTTGCCCAACCACCCGTTGCAATGCCGGCGCCAAACCCAATTCCTGGATATGCCGCATTGCGGCGCCGGCAGCGCCGACACCGGGGAACACGACCCGTTCCGCGGCCAGAATCCGCCGCGGATCGGAGGTGATTTGCGACGGGATACCCAGATACTCGAACGCCAGGCGTACGCTGGTCAAATTGCCGGCCCGGTAATCGACAATGGTCATCATGTCCGCCGTCCCCGGGATTGTGAATTCGCCGCCGTCCCATGCTTTTTTTGTGACGTCGGCGCAGAGGGTCCCAGCATGCGCAACAATAACAATTCCATATGTTGTTCCGGAGGAATATTCCCGGAAAACATACGCTGGTAGGTTTGCACAATCAATCCACGCCACTGCAGCAGGCGGGACATGGGAATGGTCGCGGCGGTCTGAGCCAGAATCCCCATGCGGTATGGATTGGCTTTGCGCGGATCGCGGTCCATACATTCGGACAACACTTCCTCCACCTCCGGCGGCAGATCGTTCCACGCCACCGGAACGCCGGCGCCGGTCCGCCGCACCCAGCGACGGTGCACCGCATGGCGATAAAGAATCAGTTCACGCAAAAAACCGTCCAGCATTCCCAGCAACCGCACGGGGGCCTCTTTCTGAAACAATAACTGCCGCAACACCCGTAACGCTTCCGGAAGTTCGCGCCGCCCGACGGTATCGGTAAACTCCCAGATGATCGACTGCCTTGACGCCGACACCACGTCCGCGACCGATTCTTCGGTCACCACGGACTCCTGTCCCAGATAGGCTCGCAGTTTTTCCACTTCGTTGGCCAGTTGACGTGTGTCGCTACCCGCGCGTTCCACGATACGATTCGTCACCGACGACGCGGCACGGAGATTCTGCTGCCGTAACAGGGCGGTCAACTGTTGCAGTGCGTATTTCTCCGCGTCGCGCGGACGGCTGGGAACGGCATACTCCTGGACGTCCGCCGTCTTCTTGCATGCGATAAAGAATGCCGTCCGTTTATCGATACCCGACGCCGATATCAGCAGGCGCGCCTGGGCATCCCCGGCGCCGGCTATCCATTGCGCCAGACGGCGCAACCGTTGTTTCACGGAATCGTTATTGAGGGCGGGATGCTTTTCCAAAAAAGAGACATCGCGGAGCCACACCGTTTTCACGGCACCGAAAAAAGCCGGCGTCAACAAGGCCTCCAAACAGCCGTCGAGCGCGTCGCGCACGGCATCGATACTGTCCAGCGATCCCTCAATGGGTTCCAGGGACATGGCGCGTTCTTCCGCAGGCACCCATTCCTGAAGCGTATCGTGGATCGCCTGTTGTACCCGGTAATCGTCATTCCCGAAAATCAGACGCACATTTCTGGAATCAGCCATGGTCTATTGCTTTCCCCCGCGTAATTTGGTAACGTTTGCGGGATATGAATTCCTTGATTTCCAAATTTCGCAGTCATGGCCAGCGTGCGCGACGTAAGTCAACCGATCGGATCGTTCCGCCCGTTCGCACCGCGCGAAAAGATCATCCGGCGATCGGCATTGTCATGGGGCTACTCACCTGGACAACCGCCTGTCTGCTGGTATTGCTGCAACAACAAATCACATCGATCCTGATAACGCCGCAATCCATCGCGGGCACGGCAATTGTGCTGGCAACGGGGTTGGGCGCCTGTCTCGTGTTGCTGAGGATACTAAATCCTGCGCTTCTCCGTAGCAACTCTAAAATTCTGGTGATGCTGTTGATCTTTCTTCTCAGCGCCGGAATCACACAAGGGGCGTTATATTTGGAAGGATCTGGCATTCTGAGGTTTATGTCAGCCGAATTCCTGCTGCCGCTGGCCCTGGCACCCTTGCTGGCCACCTTTCTGCTGGGCGTGGCCGGCGGCCTCACGGTGGGTATCTGGTCGACATTCAGCACGGCGCTGATGATGACCACACCGGGCCAGAGTTTCCGCGTGCTGATCACGGGACTGGTCGTAACCGTCATAACCGCCAGTCTTTCACGGCATATCAGGACGCGGTCCAGCGTCCTGCGCATCGGCCTGGTCGCCGGTTTCCTGCAAATTGTCTGTCTGGGCGGATTCACGCTGCTTCAACCTGCAATGCTGGACGTCAACGTCTATGCTCCGGTCACGGCGCTGGCCAACGGCATCATCTGTTCCATTCTGGCTTTGGCCTTGCTTCCCGTGTTCGAGATGCTGTTCGATATTACCACGGACGTTTCCCTCATCGAATTATCGGATCTGGGACACCCGCTGTTACAGCGTCTGGCGATAGAAGCGCCGGGAACCTATCATCACAGCCTGGTTGTCGCCACGTTGTCGCAGACCGCCGCCGAATCCATCGGCGCCAATGGATTACTGGCGCGTGTCAGTTCCTATTTTCACGATATCGGGAAACTCACCAAGCCGGAATATTTCACGGAAAACATCCAAACCCGTCAAGACCCGCACGAAGACCTGACACCGACCATGAGCGCGCTGCTGATCGTCGCGCATGTCAAGGAAGGCATCGGGATGGCCATCCGCCAACGGTTGCCGAGTCTTGTCATGGACGCCATCGAACGTCATCATGGAACGGGTTTGGTCAGCTACTTCCATCATAAAGCGTTGCAGCGCAACGAACGGGAACAGCAGGCGCAAGACGGGGCGAACCGCGGCACAAGCGCCGTCAGCGAGGAAAACTTCCGGTACCCGGGTCCCTTGCCCGTAAGTCGCGAAACATCGATCATCGCGCTGGCGGATGCGGTCGAGGCCGCATCGCGTACCCTGATCAAGCCGACACCGGGACATATCGAAGAGTTGGTTCACGAGATCACGCATCGTAAGTGGCTGGACCATCAATTGGACGAAAGCGAATTAACGCTGGCTGAATTAAGGATCGTCAAACGATCGTTTGTGTTTACGTTGATGAGCATGTTACATTCCCGCATCCCCTACCCTGCAACCAGTGAACATAAGACTGCAAAACCGGCAAAAGCGAGTCCGTCCGCAAACGGCGGCGTTTAAGCGGCTGACCATGTTTTTCATGGAACGCGCTGCGCGAATCGAGCCGTCCCTGGATGGGGAGATTTCGGTCATTTTCCTGGATGACCGTGGAATGCGGACGCTGAACCGCCGTTTTTCACAACGGGACGAGACAACCGATGTATTGAGTTTCCGCTATCTGCCGCAAGCGGGGATTTCCGGCGGGACGACCGGTGAATGCGTGGTTAATGCCGAACGCGCGTTCCAACTCGGGAAACGGCACGGTGGGGTCGCCCGCGAGCTGGCGCTTTACATTGCCCATGCCTGCGATCATCTGACCGGCGCCGACGATGCCGATGACCGGCAACGTCGGCGGATGCGGCGGCGCGAACTTCGCTGGCTGCGCGAAGCGACGGTACGCGGATTCTTGACGGAAGACATGGTACGGACATGAAACACCGACGCACCTTCACAAGATCCATTCGCATCAATATTCTGGTCGGCTTGCTGCTGGTGGCGCCGATCGCCGCTACCATTGTGGTCTTCAACTTTCTTTTCCGGCTGGCCACCGGCTGGCTGCCGGATTTGCTGGCGCCTTTGCTCGATCTGGTCCAGCCCGCGTACCTGCAACGGCTGGTCATTCTCCTGCTGACCCTGCTGCTGCTGTATCTGGTGGGATTACTCACCCGTAACCTGATCGGACGCCGGTTATACCGCTTAAGCGACTGGGCGCTGGCACGCATTCCGGTGATCAAAGACATTTATGGGCCTGCCAGCAGAATTCTGGAAGCCCTGTTCAGCCAGCGGAAAACCCTGTTCAAGGAAGTGGTCATGCTGGAATATCCGCGTCGCGGCATTTATTCCATTGCCTTCGTCACCTCGCAATTGCCGCCGAAAATGGCGCGTACGGCCACGGGGAGCGAGCCGCGCGAAAC
>PXCX01000291.1 GCA_003565195.1 PVC group bacterium
CGGCGCATTATCTGCGATTGGCTCGGCTACAGGAACGGCTGCAGGTTCGTTCCAACGAGCCGGTCGCCTTCTACGTGGATGAAACCGTACCGATTCTCGGCTTAACCGCCATTCGCAACGATCTGACGCGCGTGGTCGCAGCGCGGCTGGCGGAGAAAACGGCGGCAACGGCCCCGCAAACGGCCGGGAAAGAGCCATCGGACCCCCCTGCAGACTCGGTCGCTGTGACGAACGCGGAGGAATTGGCGTCGGATACGGCTCCCGGCCTCCTGAGCGAACGGTTACGGACCTTTACGATTTCCTCTGTGATCGTGGCCGGTCTTATTGACGGCGTCAACCCGTGCGCGTTCGCTGCGATCGTATTTTTCATCTCGCTGCTCAGTGTCTCGGGCATCAAAGCGGGCCGACTGCTATTGGTCGGTGCAGCCTATACCCTGGCCGTTTTCACAACCTACCTGTTGATGGGATTCGGCGCATTCCAGGTGTTGCAGGCGTTGCAGGATTACCAATGGCCGGCGCTTGTACTGCGCTGGGGCATGCTGGCACTGCTGCTGGCGCTGGCGGTGTTCTCGTTTCGGGACGCCTGGAAATTCAAGCGAAGCGGTCGGTCCTCGGATGTAAAACTTCAATTGCCCGACGGCCTGAAACGGCGCATGCACGCCATCATGCGCCGACGCCTGAATCCTGCGAATCTGTTCGTCAGTGCGTTCGTCATCGGTGTCCTTGTCACCCTGATCGAGGCTGTCTGCACCGGCCAGGTCTATCTGCCGACCCTGGTCTTGCTCAGCCGCTATGCCGATACCCGGCTACATGCCTTCTCCCTGCTGCTGCTCTACAACCTCATGTTTGTCGTCCCGTTGATCATCGTCATCGTCGCCGCCTTCGCAGGCACGCGTAACCAGCGCCTCATAGAATGGAGTAAACGCAACGTCGTCTGGGGCAAAATCGCCATGGGAACGCTGTTTGTCGCGTTGGCAGGCGTGTTGCTGATTTTGTGACAGAAACGGAATAGAACCGCAAGGCCCGTTAGGGAGAATCTGTGTTAACTTGTAGATTATACCGCATATAATTCGCTGCAAGAATTGTCGATACAACAAAGGAAACTAAACCATGACACGAACCCTGCCGATACTGGTTGCGACGGCATGCCTGCTCGCTCTCTCAATATCTACCCCCCGGGCGCAACAGCCCGAAAAGCCAACCTGCGCGGTGTTGACGTTTGACGCACGGGCCGGGGTGTCGACCCCCGAAGCGCAAATGCTCAGTGACCGGTTTGCCACGGAGTTCGACCGGCTGGGCCGCTATACGATCGTGGCACGATCCAGGATGAGGGAGGTTCTCGAAGAGCAGCAATTCCAGGCAACGGACCACTGTTCCGCCGCCGCCTGCGCGGTTGAAGCCGGCCAGCTTCTGGGAGTGCGCTATATGGTGTACGGCACAATTGGCCAGCTCGGGCAGTTATATTCCATCAACAGCTTTATGGTGGACGTCGAAACCGGCGCCCAGATTCGCAGCGCTACCAGCGATTTGCGTGGCGGCATCGAGGAAGCCCTGACCGAACTGATGGCGAGGAATGCCAGCGAATTGCTCGGACTGAAGCCACCTGCCGCATCAACGCAGGCCTACTTCAATATTTTGCTCACCCCCAATCATGCGCGCCTGATCTTGAACAATCGTGAGATACGACCAGGCCTTGTGCCGGTCGAACCCAACCGGAACCACACCATAGCCGCTACGCTCTCTGGGTATCATCCCTACAGCCTCCAGCGGCGCGTGACGCCTGGTGTGACGGAAAGCATTGACATCCGGCTATCGCGACATGAAAAGGAGTCGACAACCCGACGCGAGGAGCGTCCACGGAAAATGCGCACAGTCTATGTCAGCCCGCGCATAGGAGGATCCATGGCAACGGGGTTGGCGGGACTCGAAATTCAATATAAGCATTTCGCCTTAAGTGCTGGCGCTATTCCTCACGGCCCAGCCGGAGGGGTAAGGTGGTATTTTCGTCAAGATAGAAGCTCATGGTTTTTAGGGGTTTGTGGCCTCCATCTAGAACGGGATGACTCCTATGGTCGTTGGACTGACGTAGAGACTGAAACTATGGTTGGTTTGATTGCCGGATATCGGTGGCGATCACTCAGGGGATGGGAGTTCACGTTAGGGAGCGGGATTGGTGCATTGGAAAGGGAAATCCGATATACAAGAACAACAAGGAGGAGGTTCGGGAGGAGATGGATATGGACTTATCATGAGGAAACAGACACAGAAAGCGAAGTAATCCCAACTTTCGAACTTGCATTTGGCTATGCGTTTTAACAAACACATGCCGCACGATCGCAAGGGCACATGCTCGCTCTCATATTTACCAACGCCACTTCCATCTGCCGCGCGCTACACATAAATACAGATCAACACCACCTCGAAGAGCCATTTTCCGTATGACCATCAAGCTGACCACATTCATCGCCACGGTTTCTTTGCTGAGCACGACGGTCGCATCCATTCAGGCTCGGCAGACCGATAGACCCACGTGCGCGGTGTTGACATTAGATGCGCGCGAGGGAATCACTACATCGCAAGCCGCCAGTTTGAGCGATCGCTTTGCCGTCGAATTTGACAGGCTTGGCCAATACACTATCGTCACGCGCAGAAAAATGCGTGAGGTCCTTGAGGAACAGCAGTTTCAGGCTTCCGATTCTTGCGCGGCTGCCTCTTGCGCGGTCGAAGCCGGTCAGATGCTTGGCGTTCGCTACATGGTGTACGGAACGATTACCCGGTTGGGACAATTGTATTCCGTCAACAGTTTCATGATTGATGTCGAAACCGGCGCGCAAATCCGCAGCGCCACAACCGATCTGCGCGCCGACATCGAAACCTTGCTGACCGAGGGCATGCGGCGCAACGCACTGGCCTTGCTGGGAATGCCCGATCCGGGAACGCACGATCTCGCGCGGGTCCCGTTGTCACACAGAGATTTCGCAGGAAGGACGGTTGATCCCGCCCCACCAAGCGGCGAGCAATCATATATCTTTCGTCTCGACAATGGACAGGCGATTCATTTCGTTTATGTCCGACCCGGAACTTTCGAGATGGGCGCCAACGATGCCAATTCCGATCATTATCCCAAACATGAGGTGAGTCTCGATGCCGGATACTGGATCGCGACAACGCCCATAACACACGGCGTCTACCGCCAGGTTGTAGAATCGGCTGACGGATCATCGGTGGAGGCGAGTTTGCCCGTTGATCGAATCAGTTGGAATGATGCGATACGGTTTTGCGCATTGTTGCAAAACCAATATGCCGGTCAACTCGTCGACGGTATGGTCATCCGCTTGCCAACCGAAGCGGAATGGGAATATGCCTGTCGGGCGGGCGCCACGGGACGCTACTATCTCGACGGCGATCTACGGGCGTTGGATCGCCACGCCTGGCATCGCGGCAACTCGGGCTACCGGCCGCAACCGGTCGGGCAACTGGCCCCCAATTCCTGGGGACTGTACGACATGCTCGGTAACGTATCGGAATGGTGTCTGGATTGGTACGACGCATATCCGGGCGCCCGGCAGCGCAACCGTTTCATGGGGCAAACCCACAAGGTCTTGCGCGGCGGAGATTACACGTCGTCACCGCATCAGATTTCCAACGCGGCACGAACCGGCGTGCTCCCCGACGCGCACGAAGCGGGAATCGGTTTTCGAATCGTGATCGGAAAGCCTGTCGATTGAATGCCCATATTGGTCAAACATTAATAACGACTGCAACAAGGAGACTCAACCATGAACTTATTGAAATACGTGCTCGGAATGGCGCTGGGTGCGGCCTTGCTGACCGGCTGCGCCTCGACCCATACCGTTCCATTGGGAAGCCGAACCGCCAATATATACGGCGGAATGCAACTGTACGGCACTAGCAATGTCCCCTTCGCATACGAAGAGCTCGGTTTCATCACTCATACTTACCACAAGGATTCTTACAAGAAAGATCAAGCCATGCGTTTGTTCGTTGAAGAAGCCCAGAAAATGGGCGCTGACGCCGTTGTCAATTTCCGGTTTGATATTTTAACCGGAACCGGCGGCTTTTGGCTTGTATTGACCGAACCGAAGGTTTACTACAATCTCACTGGCGTCGCGGTCAAAATTACGCGTCCGTAATTTTGACCGCCTGACCGAAAATATCTAAGCGAAGTGTTTTTCCTGCCGATTGACTTTTTGCGCGTTTTTGGCAATACGCGTTCGCGTTTTCAAGCTGGCCAACAAGCTCGATTACAAGCCATGCAGTTGGCCTCTCATCCGGGCTATTCCATCGTGTTCATTAGCAACTTACCCATGGCTTCGGACATCCCCTTGGTCAACAGACTCTCGATATCCCCGCGATGGTCGACGGTTTCGCTTGCCACAATATCCCTTCTCTCAAGGCTGGTCGCGTAGACATTGGTTGTGAACAGCGAACCGATCCGACCGATCGACCCTTAGATAGTTCCTGTTGCGGAAAGGAAAATGGGTTGAAAAGAACCGGCGCATCGGCTATTCTGTGAGCATCAAAAACCTAACAGAAAGGAAGCCAGATGCGCCAAGTTCTTGAGCCCCAACGGTAC
>PXCX01000105.1 GCA_003565195.1 PVC group bacterium
ATATCCTGTCGGCGCCCGCAGCCAAAACAGCGGCGGCGGAATCCACGTCGCGAATGCCGCCGCCGACGGTCAACGGCACCGTGGCCACCCGGGAAACCCGGGTAACGACATCCAGCAAGGTATCACGGTTTTCAACGGTCGCGGTAATGTCCAAGAGGGCTAGTTCATCCGCACCGCTTTCACAATAGGCGCGACAACATTCAACCGGATCGCCGGCATCGCGGATATCGACGAATTGTACGCCTTTAACAACACGACCGGCTTGCATGTCAAGACACGGCATAATCCGAACGGGAAATGAATTTTTCACTGATTGCATTGCTTTGCAGCTCATAGAAGAGATTGTTTAGTGCGACTTTAGCTCGACGAGTAATGTGCGTATCGAAAAAGCTCCGAACGGTATTTTCACAATATTTTTCTTGCGATCCAGCCAGGCTTTAAATAAATTAGTGGGTTGTTCAAGCGCATCGACCGCCAGGATAGATTTGATTGGAATACGCCATTGAATCAAAGCCATGCGGCGACTGCCGGCCACCTCGACAAAGCGCACGACCAGCTTCGCGGAATCCTCGGCCTTCTTAAAACATTCGACCCGTATCCCCGCCGGCACCACAAATGGATGCAGGGCGCCGGCATCGGATATCTTGGCATTGGCGTTGCGGGATGCCGCTTTCGCCACCGGTTCCACATGCAACGGCTGATTGAGTGCGCGGGCCTCCGCAGGCACGCCACCTCCGATCGGGTCGCCGCCGTGCGGCATCAGGCTGTAGGTAAATTCATGGTCGCCAATATCCGTCTTTTCATCCGGTTGACGCGGCGAACGCAACAACGATAAACCCATGACGTTACCAAGACAGGAATGTCCGTACTTGGCGTCGTTCAACAAGGCTAAGCCGAAACCGTTTTCACTGAGATCCATCCAGGTATGCGCGCAAGATTCAAAGCGCGCCCCATCCCAACTGGTGTTGCAATGGGTGGCCCGGCGCACGTATCCGAACTGAATCTCGTAGGTGGCAAAATCGCTAAGGACGTCTACTGGGTGCAAGACACGCAACAGACGATGTTCCTCTCCCCAGCGTATCCAGGTAACAAAATCCAGGCGCGACGCCGCTGCATCCAGCCGAATATGCTGCACCATCTGCGAAGCAACACCCAACGGACGCCGCACTTCAATTATCGCGCGCAACGGACCTTTTTCAATCAATTGCATCGTGGCACGCGTGGTTATCGCATCCCCCATGTTCAGATAATGACGATTGATGTCCCATGCATCCCATTGGTTGGGTCGGTCGGAATAAAGAACAAACTGATTCAACGGTTGACCTTCGGCAACCGCCTCACGACCGTCCGTCTTGCGAATCAGCGAACGGACACGGCCGGCGGCATCCAATACGACCCTTATTACGCCGTTATCCAGCGTTCTGGCGGTCGCCTTAACGGGTTCCACCCCCGCCGGCAATCCCGTGGCAGCGGCATCAAACACCTTGGCTCCCAAACCGGGTACCTTGGAAACATACGTCAGCCGTGGGGCGGACGTCGTACTGCCGCGGGCACGACGCGGAGGGGACGGCAACATGACCACGCCGTCGCGGCTGTGTTCGGCGGCATTGAACACGGCGTACGGTTCCCGCATCCCTGCCGGAACCGGAAGCCCGGATGTCAGACGGGCAAGCGCCACCGCGCGTTGTTGCGTCAGTTCCAGCAGTAAGGCCGCATAGTCGCGGCGTGAATCCTGATTTACGGCAGAGATCGAACTGCCCGGTAAAACGTCGTGAAACTGCTGCAGCAAAACGCTTTTCCAAAGACGATCCAAGCCTGATGCCGGATAGCCGGAAGAACCGCCCCACGCCAGATAACTCCACAACTCGGTTTCGCGCAATGCCAATTCGGCCAGCCGGTTGCACTGTTTGAGCTGGGCCTGAGTCGTCAATGTTCCGCGATGCAGTTCCAGATATAGTTCACCCTGCCATACGGGTAGCGAACAATTTTGGGCGGCACGATGTAGATCGTCGGAAAAGGCGCCCGGCAACTGGTAACGCACTCGCGGCAATAACGGTGCCTGAGCAGCGGTTTTAATTCGCTGTAATATTTCGGCGGTCGGTCCGCCGCCGCCATCGCCGTGACCGACAGGATTAAGCCAAAACGGGATCAGATCGGATTGTTGGTTGTTGAAATCGCCGCGGACAATCTCGTGCGGCATGGCAGTCCCATTGTAGTTGTCGGTTGGAAAGAAATGCGATAATACGCTGCTGCCGTCGATCCCCCGCCACCAGAACGTTGTGTGCGGGAAACGGTTGGTTTCGTTCCAACTGATTTTCTGGGTGAAAAAAGTATCCAGTCCGCAATGCTTAAGAATTTGCGGTAATGCCGCCGTATACCCGAATACATCCGGCAGCCACAGATATCGGGAACGGTACTGTGCCCCGAAACGATGGCGCCAGAACCGGATGCCATGCAGCAACTGGCGGATCAGGGATTCGCCGGATGCCAGGTTACAGTCGGCTTCCACCCACATGCCGCCGCCCGCCTCCCAGCGACCCTCGCGAACGCGTTGATCGATCTGTCGCATCAATGCCGGATAATCCTGCTCGACATAGGCGTACAATTGAGCCTGCGACTGCAAATACACGAAATCGGGATCGCGTTCCATGTGACGCAACATGGTACTGAAGGTCCGGGAACATTTGCGGCGCGTCTCCGCCAAGGGCCATAACCAGGCAACGTCAATATGCGAATGACCCGTCACGCAACTGGTCGTTCGCGATGCCGTCGGCGCGACCCGCAAGGCATCCCGCAAGCGTCGGTGTGCAATCGGCAGCGTACCGGCCAGATCGTGTTCACGTAATCCGTTCAGAACCGCATCCAGAGCGCCGGCCAAACGGCGCGTCTCGGGCGAACTCAGCATCGGCGGAGTAAATCCGCCCCATTCCCTGGCCGGATTGAGCAGATCGCGCGAAACATTCAACAGATCGGCGGCAAAATTAAGATCCACGCAAAACGCAACGACCATCGGATCCATGACGGCCATCTCCAGCGTCGATAACAACGCCGGCTCGGACTGCATGTCCGTCGGCACGTCACGCAATTGACCAAACAGATGGTTGGCAGCCGCTTCGACCATCAGATTGATCGATTCACCACCCCGGCAACGATCCAGCAACGGGATTCGGGTATGATACGGGGACACGCCATGATACGGAAGTCCACCACGCCAAATCAACGCCTCCCCGTTGAAATCAACGTGCAAAACCACGGCTTTGCCGGACCAATGCCGCGGAACCCGACCGCCAACACGCAGCCAGGCTGTGCTCCACTGGGGACCCCACCGGTAGGGTGTCGTAACCGTTCGATATGATTTTGCGGCCGCAGCCTTGGCATACGGCAGGCGTTCATCGATTTTCATAACGGACAGGCGCAACGGTTCACGCTCCGGCAACATGGCCGGTCGTAAAATTCGGCGCACTACCACGCCAACCCGCTCAATCACAACAGCCGGCGTCAACGGATCATGTATAGCGTTCATCGTTTACCCTCCCTCGTAAAAAACCGGTGTTCTTAATCTTCATTAACGAAAAACGCCTTATGGCAAAATTTCAGCATGAGCGGATTCGGGCCTCCGTTCCAATCGGATGGTGAGGCGCAAGCGGCACCAGCGATCGTTGTCTGGCCCGGAATTTTGCGCGTTCGCGATACCCTGCTGCAACGGCCAACGCGATAGCCTCGGTGAAACCGGCGCCGACATGGCCGGGAACATGTGCATCCGAGCCGAACGTGATGGGAATCTTGCGTTCGCGCGCGAGTTCAAGAACCGGTAACGACGGATAGATTTCAGCGACCGGCTTACGCAATCCGGCCGTATTGATCTCGATCGCCATTCCCGCCGCCGCCACCCGGTCAAGCGCCGGCGCCGCCCATTCGCAAAGTTTTTTTTCATCGATACGATACCCGAATTTTTTGGGCAAATCGGGATGCGTCAGCACATCGAACATCCGGGTATCGGCCAGCTTGGCGACCAATCCGAAATAATTCTGCCATGCATCCCCAATATCCGTTCGATCCCAAACAGCGCGGTTCGCCGGATTATCGAATCCCCAGTCGCCGATATAGTGAATGGAGCCCAACACCAGATCGAACGGTTGTTCAGCCAACCAGCGTTCCAGAAACAATTCGCAGCCCTCATAGTAGTCGGCTTCTATCCCGAACAGGGTGCGCGGGTTTCCTGGGCGATCCATCAGCGGCCGGATCATGGCGTGGTAGCAAGCAAATTGATCAAGTTGCATGCGGCAGCGTTTATCGTAGCCACACGGCGCGGGCGCATGGTCGCTAAAACAGATTTCCGCCAAGCCAATCCTTTTTGCGGCATCATAATACGCAAGCGGCTCGCCTTCGGCATGCCGGCATAGCGGGGTATGCAGATGATAATCGTCGGGCACCGCAGTATCGGCCGGTCGCGCCGAGTATCCGTCATCTATCGTCATCGGTGATTTCCCTTGTTTAGCTTTGAATGTTGTCAAGCGGTTCATCATACATCACAGACGCGAAAAAATCAAAGTACCCGTTCACTGTTCAGCTATCCGCGCGCCACGCTCAAC
>PXCX01000268.1 GCA_003565195.1 PVC group bacterium
AGCGAGGCCCAGGGCAGTCTGGACGCGATTGTGCGCGGCACGTCCGACGGCATTCAAATTTTGATCAACGTAGTGGCCATGATGATCGTGGCTATCGCCTTTATATTCATGATTGATGCGGCGCTTGGACTGTTGCCGGATGTACACGGAGAACCGCTACGCTTACAGCGCATGCTAGGCTGGATCATGGCGCCGCTGGTCTGGATAATCGGGGTGCCATGGAACGAATCGGTTGCGGCAGGCGGGCTGATGGGGATTAAGACCGCGACCAACGAGATCATCTCCTATCTCGCACTCCCTGGCGCCGAATTAACCGACCGGACGAACCTGATGATGACCTACGCCATGTGCGGATTTGCCAATTTCGGGTCGCTTGGCATCATGATAGGCGGCATCGGGGCCATGGTGCCGGAACGGAGAGCCGAAATCGTCGGGCTGGGCATGAAATCGATCGTGGCCGGCACGCTGGCAACTCTGATGACCGGAGCGATCGCCGGTATGCTGACGACCGGTATGTAAGAAAAACGAGAAAAATAAACCTTAATCGTCCTTATCCGTCTCCGCGACTGCGCAACCCTTAATTAACCAGGCAATATTGATCAGGGTGTTTCCCGTTTAAAATTATTGCTTGATCTTTTCCACTGCTTCGGCAGCTTGCTCCCATGCGGATGTGTGTTGCTCGATTTCAATTGAAATTTCATACAGGCGCCGGTTGGCAACGGCGTAATCCGATATCCCACCCGATTCGGACATGGCGGACAGAAGCGATTTTTGTTCGCCGTCAAGCCGGGCCAGCGCTTTTTCTGCAACAGCCATCTGGCGCTTGAAGCCACGGGTGCGCGCCAGCAAGTCGCGCCGCGATTCGGCCCGTTCGCGGCGCCGGATTTTGCGTTCGCCGCCTCCTCCGGTTGATGCGCCAACCGCGCCCGAACCTGATCCCTGCGGCACGCCCTCGCAAGACTCGCTCTTCGCCCGGCAGCGTTCGCGATAGTCATCGTAACTGCCGGCGTACCGTTCAACCCCCGTCTCCGTCAGGGCTGCGACCCCGGTTGCCAGGCGCCTGACGAATTCAACATCATGACTGACAAAACAAATCGCCCCGGGATAATCGCACAATAACTGCTCCAGCGATTCGCGGCCAGCCATGTCGAGATGGGTGGTCGGTTCGTCCAACAACAAAAGGTTTGGCGGATCGGCAAACAATCGGGCAAACGCCAGCCTGATTTTCTCGCCGCCGCTGAGTATTTCCGCCATTTTTTTTACCGTATCGCCGCTAAAACCGTAGGATCCCAGAATGGAGCGCACTTCGCCCTGGGATAAACGCGGATTCCGCTTCTGAACAACATCAAATACTGCCAAACCAGGAGAAATCGTTTCCGCAAATTCCTGCGACTGGTACCCGATCTTGACCTTGTGGCCGGCAACGCAGCGTCCGGCTGACGGAGACCGAACACCGGCCATGACGCGCAGCAAAGAGGTTTTGCCCATGCCGTTGTAGCCGACCAGGGCAATCCGGTCGCCGCGCTGGATATTGAAATCGACGTTCCGGAAAACCCAGCGCTTGCTGTCATAAGTCAAACCCACCTGTTCAAGACGCAACATTTCATGACCACAGGGCGGTGGCGGCGGCAAGCGGATATTGACGGCTACCGTTACAGGCGGCGGATGCGCCACCGCTTCCATTTTCTCCAAGGCCTTGATCCGACTCTGCACCTGGGAAGCCTTGGTGTTTTTGGCGCGGAACCGTTCGATAAACTGCTCGATTTGCTGCCGTTTCCTGTCCTGGTTTTTAGCGGCAGCCGCCTGAGCGGCGATTCTTTGAGCCCGTTCTTTGATATAATAGTCAAACCCACCCTCGTAACGGGTAACCTCGCCACGCATGGTTTCGACCGTAACGGAAGACAAACTCCGCAACAGGTAGCGATCGTGCGAAATCAACAGCATGGTTCCTTCGAAATCGCGCAAAAACCTTTGCAGCCATTCCACCGCCGGAATGTCCAGATAGTTGGAAGGTTCATCAAGCAACAGAATATCGGGTTGCATGACCAGGGCGCGCGCCAACTCGGCCCGCATCCGCCAGCCACCGCTGAATGCCGCCAGGCGTTGCTGCAGTTGGGCGGCCGGGAAACCTAGTCCGCACAAAACGGCTTCGGCGCGACTACGCGAATCGTAGCCGCCCAGATGATCGAACCGGGTTTCAAGTTCACCCATTTCGCGCAAGCGACGTTTACGCTCCGCGGACTCAACCTCCAGCGTTTCCAGCACGTGGGCCAAGGCATCGATTCGCGCTTCCATGGCATGTAAGTCTTCCATGCCGGAAAGGCAGAAATCCAATAATGATACACCGCCGTCATCCGGCGGCAACTGCTGGCGGACATGCCCCAGCCGAGCGTCACGCGGAAGCGTTACCTTGCCTCTAAACGGCGTGATCTCACCGGTAATCAGAGCAAACAAGGTGCTCTTGCCGGCGCCGTTGGGACCGACAACACCCACGCGCTCTCCGGGACCGATCCGGAGCCCGACATGGCGCAAGACTTCTTGTCCGCCGAAATGAAGGCTGACATCGTTGAACTCGATCATGTGGTTCTTTTGGGGGGCACCCAACCCGTCCTTCGTTCACCCCCCCCCCTCCAAGACGGGGATGAAGATTGGGTGAAATGCCGCTTATTCAAGCAAACCGTTCCCTCAATGTCAACCAGTCTCAAACAATCGTTTAGATGCGTTTGCCCTGCACTATGGCTTGATTCGCGATACTGCAAGAGGCTGTAAGGTGCCATTCGGGACAGACACTTTGCGACTTGAGATGCTGGTATGACGGGTCCGGCATATCAAGGTGTCAGACCAAGCCGACGAACACCAGTAAGGCCGCGTATCCCAGGCCTGCAAGCGACAGAACAAATAAACCGCGAAACAAACGGTCCCGGTCAATCTCGGGACCGGCGGCCGAGACGGCCAGCGCGCCCAGAGTGGAAATCGGACTATTCGTGACCACATGCGCGCCCATGATTAAGGCGGCGATAATCCGTGTCGCATCGCCACCGACTTCCGCCGCCACTCCCGGGGCTGCGGGAATCAGGGTCGGCATCACTACACCGGACGCGCTGGAGATGATCGACAGGATGCCGCCAATCACCGCCATTATCGGGGCCGCGGTTCTGGCGTTCATCAAGCGGGCCAGCAATTGGGTCATCAACTCGATTCCGCCAACAGCCTGCGCCACACTGACCAGCATACCCACGCCACAGACCAAGACCAGTGTCGACAGGGGAATCGCGGCAAACGCGGTGCGTTCATCGGCCACCTTCATCAACAAGAGTAGCGCGGCGCCGCTGAAGGCGGTCAGTCCGAGATCCCAGCGTCCGATCACAATTGCTGCCACCACCAGCGCCAGAACCAGCAGGGTCGTCACCTGCTGCCGATCAATCGGTGGCGGAGTCGGCGTCTGGTGCGTCTCGCGACTGAGCCGATAGCCGCCCAGCACGAAGTACAAGGTGGCCGCCAGAATCGATTGTCCCACAATTTGCCGCATAAACACCTGTGCCCCGATATCCAGCCCTTGTTCCCTAGCCAGCGTGACGCCAATGATACCGGTGGGCGCAATGGGCGACAAGCCCCCGGCATTGGCGCCGGCAATCACCATCGTGGCCATCAGCAAGGGCGGAACGCGATATTCCGCTGCCACGGTCATGGCAATCGGTAAAACCATAGCACAAATTGCAATGTTGCCGGGGCCCATGGCCGCCAGGACACCGGACAGCAGGAAAAACATCGGCGGCAGCCAGCGGGTCCGACCACGCGTGGCGGCCACGCAGCGCGCGGCCAGCAACGTAAGAGTCCCGTTGGCGGCCGCGATGCCGAACAGCAGGGTCATTCCGAGCAACATGAAAAACAGGCGCAACGGCCATCCCGAGACGATTTGGCCGGCCGGGATATCCGCCAGGAAACCACCCACGAGAAACGCAAACACAATGCTGAGTAAACCGATGTTAATGCGTCGCCAACATCCGATCGCGATGGCAACCGCCAAACTGATCAATGAAATAATGGCAATCAATGATGACATTAATTCACCGCTTACCTAACGGAAGAAAGATTGGATGCAGCTTTCAGATAATCAACAACCGACTCCCCGAACGCAGCGGTGCGATCTTCGCCTACGGCCATCGGATACGCATTCTATAGTATGCGCTTGCTTCCGTCGCATTGGAATCGATCACGGTTACCGTATCGCCTTCAACTACCGGCCAGCCGAATGGGGAAATCGCATCCCAGTCCCCGGCATCGGCGGCGAGATCGATCTGCCGCTTCACCGTGTATTCGCGGCCGTCCACGACCGGATGATAAATCAGCTCGCGCTGCTCCGGTTCGCCGGGAATCGGACGGACTTCGAGAATGAAACGTTCATGGCGGTTGGTCGGGTTCAACCCCGCAATGTAGCGGAACCAGTTGTTCTGGCCGGTATGGGTCGGATCGGCATCCGGCAAGGCATCCGGATTATCATAGCCGAAATAATAAACCTGCCAATCGTCCGGCAATCCGTCGCCGGCATAGGAACCGAAATTATCGGGATCCAC
>PXCX01000247.1 GCA_003565195.1 PVC group bacterium
CACGGGCTCCGGTTCGGGCTCCAGCTCCGGTTCGGGCTCCGGTTCCGGTTCGGGCTCCGGTTCCGGTTCGGGCTCCGGTTCGGGTTCCGGCTCCGGCTCCGGTTCGGGTTCGGGGTCGGGTTTGGGTTCCGGATCCGGATCGGATACCGGTTCCGGTTCGGGTTTCGGTTCGGGCTCGGTTGGGATATCGTCATCGGAGGATGCCACGATAAATCGCGTGGCGGTTTCGAAGGGGTCGGCGTCGGATGGCCGCGGATCGGCTTGGCGGGCGGCAATAAAGTCGAGTAACGGCAACCGGGACGGTACGTCATGTTCGAACTGCGTCGGGGCTTGGGGCAGGATGGGGGTTTCGGGATTGATCTCGCGCCATGCCTGCCAGGCGCCGGCGGCGATCAAGCCCAGTAGGGCTGCGATCAGCACCAACCGCGCATTGGCGCGGGATATCCATGTCCAGAATCTTTGCATTTTCGATTACCAGGGAATTCGTTGCAAGGGTTGGTGTTCTTCGATTTCGGTAAATTGGTCGCCATCCTGCGTAAAAAACAGAGAACTCAGCACGAGATCGATTGCCAGGATATCGGTTTGTTCGGCAATCGGTTTGCGGTCGATCCGAAAATTCCGGAAACCGAAAACGTTGTCGCGCGAGAGGATGGCTTGGAAGAGGGAATGGATGTTTCGCATGGTACCGTGGAAAACCATGCGTACCGGATACTCTTCCAGATAGGGCGCGCCGTCTTCCCGGATGGCATGGTGGATGGGCGCCAGGGGTTCGATATGCTGTATTTCCACAATGCGCAGGTCCAACGCCAAATCCGCCAGCCGTTCGGCCGCCCGTAATTGCAGCATCAGGGTGCGGGTGTCTTCCTCGGTGGTGACGACATCCGCCATGCCCAGGGCTTCGGGCAGCGGGATATCGATTTCGTTGGCCTTGGCGCGCAACCGCTCGCGCACGGCAAACAGCGCCGCCTTGTAGTCGATCCGCCCGACATCTTCACGGGTTAAATTATGATGATCGGGAAATCCGGCCAGCCGGTCGGCCGTTTGTTCCCATTGCTCCGAGAGTTGCCGTACGCGCCGTTCGTGTTCGAGGAGTTGGTTTTGCAGCGGGCCTTCTTGATGAAGCATATTGCGCGCCCTCAAGGATCGGGCGATTTCCTGGATTTCCCGCTCGAGCTGGTCGCGTTGCCGATATTGAGGCGCCAGTAAAAAATGCCAGAGAACGAACAGCGCAATCAGCGCGCCGACGATAATGGCGAGCAGTTGTTGTCGTTCCGTAAGTTTCATAACCTGTCCGTCTCCGGGGGATTCAGATAGACATCAATCACAAATTGACGCATTTCACTGGACGCCGGCATGTTGGTCCAGACAGGATTCTCGACGATTTGATCGTCTGCCAGCATGTCGGTATGCTCGTTGACGATCGGCGTTTCGCGCAGGCGCGCGATCAATCTACTGACCGTCGATAAATCCAGATGCGGGGTAAACCCTTCGATAATAACCCGGCGGATACCTGAAGGATCGTCATTTTCGTCGCTTTCAACTTCGGTTGAATGGCGGGGTCCGTAAAGACCGGTGTTACGGCCGGCGTTACGGTTGCGGTCCGGGGCGCGGCGTCTGCTGGACGTTGTCGGCCGGTTTTGGGGCGGCGATTGATCAATGGATGCACGATCGAAATACAAGGTTTCGTCGGCGATCATGGTAATCACATCTTCGGGGGCAAGATGACGGGCGATTTCCACCAGTAAATCCTGGGAGATTGTTCCGTTCCAGATTAATTTGGTGAGTGGCGTCGTCATCGCAAAGATCAATTCCGCGCGCCGTTCCTGCGACTCGATTTGGCGCGCCAGGCTATCGATGCGCCGTGCGATCTCGCGTTCCCGTTCGAGATGTTGCTGGGCCCGTTGCGCGTTGCGCCAGGCGCCAACCATCAAAACCGCAAAAATAAGCATACCGGTTACCCCGGCGGCCGCCCAATACCGTTTCTGCGATTTCAACAGTAACTCTTCACGCGCTTCCGCCGGCAACAAATTGACCGGGGCCGGCGCCCCGGGAAACAGAGTGATTGCTGTCCCGGTTGACGCGGCAAACCGTTGCGGTTTTTTGGGGTAAGCCGATTTAATCCGTTCCGTCAGGTCAATGATCTCGAAATCCGTTCGCTGGGCTATCGCATCAATAAAACCGGGCGTATCGCAGGCGTCGCCACTGAGAACCAGGGACGTTGGTTTCTGTTCCGCTTGCGGGTACAAATTAGCGTACATCGACAGCGCGGATTGCAAATCCTTGATCCATGAATCGATCGCCCGCTCCAGAACAGCCTCAGGCGCGTTATTGCCGCTCGGCGCCCGGAAACCGGCCAGTGATCGGCCGAAAAGCAGGGAGTTTCCCAGCCCGATCCCCAGATCGGTACGTGCCGGACCGACATTTGCCAGGATATACGGTTTCGAACGGTTCTCGAGCAACGGCGCCGCAAAATTAAAAATCGCGGCCGTGGTCGGTATCATGCCGATCACATTAAGTTCCTGATCGCGATACGATTGCAGCATGGTTTCGAGTAAGGCGGCACGCGACATGACAAGCAACAGACGCCGTTTGCTTTCGCCGGTTTTGATTTCAAGCACGGAATGGCTTGTCTCCTCCGCCGACATTTCCTGGAAACGCGCCACCTCGACCGCCGCCGCCTGATCCATGTTGCGCGGATCTTCATCGCGTAAGGCGATGGTTTGGAACATGACCGAATGCCCGGACAAACTCAAGGCGATGGGATGCTTCGCCAGACCATTGGTCTGCAACCAACGCGCCACCAACGGCGCGGGGTCACCGCGATGATCCGCCGATAACCGTAACAGTTCGGTCTGCGCGGCTTTCCATCGGCGTCCCTGGCGCACCACGCGCGCCGCTTTGACCGTGTCGCTGCCGATATCCAGACCGACTATTGTTCGAGGGGTTGTCATGATGGATGACTTTTAAACATTAATTCCGGCGTTCAATTATAATCCGTGAGAGGATTGTCGCACTCGCTGAATTACCGCGTGAATCGGTTGCGATTAGAATGTTACCACCTTCTTCTTTGGGCGTATACAAAGCTCTGTGGCCGTAAGTTGTAAGGGTGCCGATATCGGTATCGTTAATTCGCCACCAGTAAGGTGGCTTGCCGCCTGTAACCGTAAACTTAACGGTGTCGCGATGTTCAATCTCCCGCTCGAATTCCCAGCGGTTTTCTGTGGCGTTCCATCTGTAGATCATCGTTTTGAGAGCGACTTCGGCAGACGATGGTGTCATCGTCATGGTTTCCAGCGGCGCATCCAAGTCTATGTCTTGATCTTTTTCAACATCCTTGTTGGTTTCGCAGCCTGTTGCGCCCCACAGGGTTGCCAAGACCATCATTATGGCCAGTTTATGCCACGATATATGAGCATTCGTGTTCATTTTATTCTCTCTTTTTTGTGAAATAATTCAGCGATGTTGAAGCGGTTATCAGTCTTCCGGCGGCTCTTCGAAATCGGGGGGTTGCGGTTGCGCCTGGGGTTGCGGGGAGGGCAGCGATGGCGGTTGTGACAGGCTGTCGGTATCGGTTTGCACGCTGACCGGGAAAAATTCGCGGCGGATTGATTCTTCGGTGGAAAGCTCGAGATCCTGCATCGGCAGCAAGTCTTTCCCTCGCTGGGATATTAGTTTGGCGGTAACGAAAATCAGCAGATTCTGTTTCTCTTCCATGATTCCTTCGCTGCTGAAGAGGTGTCCGAGTAGCGGGATCGATGAAAGGATCGGTACCTTCTTCTCGTAGGCCTGATCGCGCTGAGTGATTAAACCGCCCATCACCACGGTTTCGCCACTGCGGGCGATGACTTCGGTTTCGATTCGGCTTTCGCGGAAGATCGGCATCTTGATCGATACGATATCTGCGGTATCATCCTCATCGTTGTTGGTTGCCGTAACGGTGCGGGCTACCTCGTAAGTTTCGTAACGTCGGAATTCCGTGATGGTCGGTGTCAGTTTTAGGGTAATCGACTCCAAATCGGCGCCCACGCTGGGTGTAACCGTAAGTTCGTAGCCGATTTCCCTGAGTGTCGGCGTGCCTTCGGGCACGACGTAAGTCGAATAAATCGGATGGCCTTGGTTGTCAGTCCCGGTTTTTACATCGACGGCTTCGTAGCTTTCGAAGTACAGGAAATCGTCACCGACGCGAATAACGGCTTCGCGGTTATTGACCGTAGTGACTTTGGGCGCCGATAAAGTGCGGGCATTATCGGAAAGACGCAGAGCATGCAGCACGGCCCTGAACATCGGATCGGTAAGCAAGCCTCGGTAGGTTAGCCCGAGACCTTGCCCGGTGTCGCTTAAGGATGGCGAGAACGGGAACGACGCGCCGGCGTCGATTTGCGTACGTGGCGCGTTGACCACGCGTCCGTCTCGTGTCACGGTTTTACTCGTCAAGGTCAAAGGACTTTCAAGCATCCAATCGATGCCAAGTTCCTGCATGTCGTCGTCCGTGATGCTGACGAACAGGGACTCGATCGAAACCTGCGGCGGGCAG
>PXCX01000204.1 GCA_003565195.1 PVC group bacterium
AAAATAGACGGCAGCGCCCGGCTTTATACGGATGCCGTAGCATGGAATATCGACACTCTGACTTTCACCGGCGGCGACATCGGGCTACCGAAAGGGCTTGAGCTTGTGGTAACCAATGACCTGATCATCAGCAACGCAACCGTACGTTATCGTTTCGAAGACGCGCAACCGGAGCCCCTGACCATCGGCGGCAACCTGATTTTTAACGATCCGGCCTTTTTGTACCTTTACGCCGGCTCGACCAATGGGGGTTTGCAACCTTATGGTGGCCTGCTTGACCTTTCCGGCAGCGATCTAATCATACCTTCCGGTTGCGCGATTTACCCGGTATCATCCCCTGTTGACGGCAGTTCGATCAAAATGCTTTTCGCCAATCTGGGTATAGAGACCGGCGGCGCGATCGATGCTTCTTACGCCGGGTTTCCCGGCGCAATAATGGCAACCGGCGCTGGCCCCGGCGGTGGTATTTTTCACAACGCGGGGAGCAGCGGCGGCGGCTACGGCGGCAAAGGCGGCGAAGGTTATGCGGGCACTCCGGGTGGCGCTATATACGGTTCGTCCGAAACGCCAACCCTGCCCGGCAGCGGCGGCAGCGGCCGTTCAACCATGATGCCCGGCGGCGCCGGTGGCGGCGTGGCATGGATCAACGCGACAGGAGCGGTCACCATTGACGGATTGCTCGCGGCCAACGGGCAAAACGCTCAACAGTATTCCTCCGGCGGCTCCGGCGGTTCCATCTATCTTACCGCTGATGAAATCAACGGTAGCGGCATAATCAGCGCCAAGGGCGGTGACGGCGGCGCCAACAATGCCGGTGGTGGCGGCGGTGGCCGGATTGCCCTGAACATTGTCTCCGAACCGAACTTTTCCGGCACCATTGAATTAAACGGCGGCAGCGGATATGGAGCGGGCGGTTCCGGCGAACCGGGCACGTTATGGCCGCAGCCCGAAGGCGAGCCTAGTCGCATTTTCTACGTTTCCATGGACGGCTCGCACGAAGCCCCTTTTGCAACCTGGGAAACCGCGGCCACCAATCTTCAGGCGGCAATCAACCTCAGCACCAACGCCGGTGACATAATTTTCGTAAAACGCGGCGTATACTCCAACGCCGTTCAAATTGAAATCGCGGATCATCCCGGCCTGGAAATTCGCGGCGGCTATGAAGGCGGCGGCGGATTACCCGGCGCGCTATCGCCCGATTTATCGGTGCTGACCACCGGCAAAGAAACGGTCAGCCGGATCATGTTTGCCACAAACTCGACATTATTCTTTAAACAACTGGCCTTTTGCGGTGGAGAATTGGACGACAGTATCGTGCATGGCGCCGGCCTGCATTTACTCGATTGCAACGTCACGCTTGAAAGCTGCGAAATCCGCAATTCTAGTCGCAGAACGACAGCTCCCACGCATGGCGGCGGCATTTACTTCGTAAGCGGCGCCGGCTCGCTGGTAATGACCGACTGCCTGGTCTACAGCAATGCATTCAACCACAGCGATATTTTCGGCGTCGGCTTGTACTTCATGGGCTCGACACTTGAAATATACGACAGCCGTTTCGATAACAATCAATGTTTAGCTCAAATCGGCGCGATCAGGCCGGCACGCGGAATGGCTGTATGGAGTTCGGCATCCGGAAACGTAATTATTTCAAACAGTGTATTTGCCGGCAACCGTCTCGAAGGGATACGGGCCAACGGCAGAGGTGGCGCGCTCTATTTTGCCGGCGCCGGAGACGTTGACATTTTAAGCTCGCAATTCAAGGGCAATTATCTGGGACACGCCGACACAACGGCCATGGGGCATCAACATGGCGGCGCAATCTATGCCGAAAACCAGGGAGTATTACACATTCATGACAGCCGTTTCGAAGACAACGGCGTCTACCCGAGTAGCGCATCTTCATTCGGCGGCGCAATTTACCGCATTACCGGAGCGCTGCAAATAACCGGAAGCGTATTCAAGGACAACTTCGCATCCGGCAACAACCGCGGCGGCAGCGCCCTGTATATCGATGGTTCGGCCGCGATCACGCAAATCATCGATTGCGCTTTCAAAGGCAGCACCCATCCGCACTTCACGTCCAGCCGCGCCGAATTGATCCGGGCACAAAACAACGCTTCGCTTACAATGACGCATAGCATCGTTCAAGATTCCGAAGGCGCCGGATTACATTTCGATGCCAACATGCTGACTCTGACCAATTGCCTGTTTTTCAATAATGTTTCCGACGGCATTCATCTGGCGGGTGGAAACCTGGAAATGGTCAACTGTACGCTTGCCGACAACAGCGACTGGGGATTGCACGGCACCAACGCAAGCGGAACGATCATCAACTCGATCTTCTGGGGCAACAACGCGGGCGGAATAAACGGCAGCGGAATTAACGTAACATATAGCTGCATACAGGAAGTGATAACGGGAGAGGGCAATATCAATGACGACCCGTTGTTCGTTTCCGGCAATCTACTCGGCACGCCGGGCTATTATCTGTCGGCTGCCGGCCTGCCTCATCAGAGTGACGATTCTCCCTGCATCGATGCGGGCAATACAGGTGCGGCAACATTCGGCCTGGACATCCGCACCACCAGCACCGACGGCACGCCTGACGATAGCGGACCGGTAAACATGGGATATCACTATCCGGCGGGACTCGATGATCAAGAAGTATTAGCCGACCTGGCGTTATTCAGCGATGAATTGTTTGTTGATTCCAACACGGGTGACGATGGTGCCAACACCGGATTCACGTCCGCCGATCCGCTACGAACGCTATCGTTGGCGTTGCGACGCATTCTTCCCGACGGCACGATTCATGTCGCCGCCGGAACATATTCTTCGGCAAGCGGCGAAGTCTTCCCATTGAAGGTACAGCAACCCAACCTTACACTGCTTGGCGCCGGCAGTTCGGATACCGTAATCGAGGGCGACGGCGCCAACCGGCTGTTGAACGTAATCTCCAAAAACCATACACACTTCGAGGGCATCACCTTCAAGGGCGGTGTGTTCCGTCTTGAGAACAGGTATGGAGCCACGATCGCCATTCAGAATACATCGGCCGACATGATCGACTGCGTGATCCGTAACGCACACCAGACGGAACCATTCCAACAACGCAAGTACGGCGGCGCCATCCTGTTTGCAGGCGAAGGCAGGAATTTGAGCATGACCGGTTGCACGGTTTCCAACAATGTGTTCAACATTGGAGGGCTGCATGGCGGCGGCGTATATTTCGACGGCGCAAGCATCAATCTACGCGACAGTTACTTCATCGGCAACCGCACGCAACACGGAGGACCGAACTATGAAGGATTCCGTGGCGGCGCTTTATTCTGCCTGGCCGACACCAGTCTGGTTATTACCAATACCGTCTTCATCGATAACGGCGAGCAAGCCCATCGTTCAATGACAAGTTTAGGCGGCGCGATCTATCTTGCCGGCGCCGGCGATGCCATGATCGTTGACAGTTCTTTCAGCAATAACTATGTGCATGCCAACTCGCCTCAAGGCATGCCGCATCGCGGCGGCGCCATATTCGCCGAAAACACCGGGACACTGACTATCGGCGATTCATACTTCCGGCAAAACAGGGCTACGGCCCCGAACGGAGCGCACGGCGGAGCGATAGCGAGGATCAACGGTCCAATAGACATTGAAAACAGCGTCTTTGAAAACAACCGTACCCCGGGCCCGAATGCTCGCGAAGGCGCGCATCTGTACTTGAACGGACTCAACGCCAGGGGCACGGCGCACGCATGTTCGTTTGATGCCCGCGGTCTGCCGGGCAATCAAGGCTCATCCATCCATCTTGTCAATTCGGCCCAATTGGCTTTGACCGGTTCATCGGTCTCGCATGCTTCCGAGTCCGGTATTGTATCGGACGGCAATGCCGTTTTGGGAATCACCAACTCCCTGGTAACGGCTTCCACCAATCACGGCGTTGCCGTCATGTCCGGGTCGGCAAGCATGGTGAACGTAACGATTGCCGACAATGCCGGAGCGGGAGTTACCAACCTGTCCGGCGCGGTAGAACTGCATAACTCCATTGTGTGGGATAACCTGTCCGGCTCTGTGACTGGAACGGCGACCATGACGTATTCCTGCGTTGCAGGCGGACCAGCCGGAATCGACGGGAATATCGATGAAGACCCCTTGTTTGTCGATCCGCAGTCCGGCAACTACAGGCTACAGGAAATGTCGCCTTGTATCGCTGCCGGACTAACCGGATATACCTGGGGCGCGGATATTGATGGAAATCCGTGGAACGACCCGCCATCGATGGGATGTTATGAGATATCCCTGTTAGTTCATAACCTGGCGCCGGCGCTGATCACTTATGATTCGGCATGGCTGCGCGGAGAATTACTCAACGCCGGGCCGTCCGCAAGCACGGCGGATATCACCATTTACTGGGGTAAAACCGATGGCGCAACCGAGCCGACAGCCTGGTCGAACTCGGTTTTACTGTCCGACATGACTGTAACGGTTTTTTCCAATCAGATTGATTCGCTTGAGTACAAGACCACCTATTTCTA
>PXCX01000133.1 GCA_003565195.1 PVC group bacterium
AAAGTGCATCTGACACCAGAGCAATACACGCGCGACCAACTCCGTCTGGACGCGCCGGTTCTCGACTGGCGATCCTTCGCGAAGGACGGACTGATCGCACCCGTCCCCGATGATGATCCGTAGATGATATTCGCCCCTACCGTGATGTTGTTCCCGCGATATGGGCATCACAACTGCTCAACTGCGATCTTCGTCCGCCACAGTCGTATCTGACCCTTGCAAACAACAAAGGCTGGTCGAACGCGGTATCGCTGGCGGCATATTTCCACGGTTGCTTCAAGGGTCTCCCCGACGGAAAACAGGGTTTCCACCGACGGCCGAACGTGCATCCAAGCATTTCAAGAGAAGCAAGATCGTTTCAGATGCAGCTTGCGTATTGAACGAATTCACTGGCAAGTCAACCATGCCAGCAACCTTTTTCTCCGGCTTACGTTGTTGATTCAAGATAATGCCGTGATATTTCTTCTCAAAACTCGTCGAACGGTCCGAATCCTTCCACGCCGTATAGCTTTTCAGCCTCCCAGTTCACGGCCTTCTCGATGACTTCCAGGCAATCGCCGGGCGTGGCAAGCAATAAGCCCTGAGCGCCGGGCTGGAGATACGCCGGTCCGCCGCGACGCAATTCTTCGCCAATTTGGCGCACGCGCGATACCAGTGCGGGAACCATGCTCCCTCGCGGCGAAGCTATGCTTCATGGGCGTCAGCTTGGTTGCTCGCCAAACAAGCGTCGCCGTTCCGGCGTCATTCCATCTCCTCGTCGTCTTCATTGATGATTTCACCATCCAGAGCAAAGGTTTCTTTTCCGGATGGATCGTTCAACGGGATCATGAAGTGCGAACCGTCCGGACCGCACCGGTTGCGGAGTTGGGTCATCACGCGATGGATCATGATCTCGGAATCATGGGGTCCCGCTATGTAAAAAGGTTTGCCGTCCTGCCCGAACGTGAATTCCCGGTCGCATTCCGCCGGGTCGATGCCGCCCAGCACGACCGAAGCGTCGCGGAAATCGCGATGCGGTTCGAATCCCAGATCCCGCGCGTAGGCAATCGCGTGATCAATCAATTTGCGCGCGCAGGCCGCGGTCGCGGGTTTTAGGTCATTGATGTCGAAACGATGCTCAATCACGTTCTTGAACTCAGCGGGCGATTGCAGCATCATAAAGGCATTCTTGACACCCAAACAATAGGCGTCCACCAGAAACACGCCGGAAACAATCCGGCCGTCGGGTATCTCGCGCGCGATAATCACTTGACCGATGCCTTGCGTGGAAACGCTATCGGCGATATAGGCAGCGTGAACCGGTGAACGGCCGACGTCACCGCGCGTGCATCCTATGGCGGCCATCCGCCCGCCTGGCGCCTGCCGTTTTTTTGACCGTTCCCTGTGTTTCCTCTTGGTTGCCCGGTTTTGCGCCATGCGGCGCTTGTCTTTCGTCATGCATACCTCCTGCGGTCCGCTGCCGCGCGGATTGCGTGCCTTGTTCAAGGGTAACCTCCGCCCCGGTTGCTTTGAGAGACATCATATCAGGCCGCGAGTGATCGTTCAATGTCATTTATCCTATGCCATGCGCTCATTCGATGGTAGCGCGAACGTTTCCACCGGTGCCGCCGGAAACCATGATTTCTCCCAACGCGCCGCGACGGCGGCCGGTTTTCAGAAACCATTCAAGGGTGCGGCTTCCGGTCAGGCCCGCCAGATGGTGCGATGGAAGCGCGCGGATTTTGGACGATTATCTCGGAATCGACGTGTTGGATGCATGCCCGTCTCCGGCGCGGATCTCCCGGCCTATCGCAATATGGTTACCGGTTGGCTTGATGTGCAGCGGTTTTATGAGGGTCTGCAGTCTGCAGTCTGCGGTCTGCGGTCTGACTCACGCCATGACATAAGCTTCGGCGAGGCGCGTGAACAGCAGGACGGCCTTCACTTTCTGCTGCGGTAATCCCAGCAAGCGTGCGGCTGCGACGGCGTAATCCTGCATTTGGCCCCGATATCCGCCGGCCGTTTTGTGCATGGCCTCGATATCGCGGATGCGATTGCTTTTGAAATCGACGACCGTTGCCCGCACAGGGCGATGTTTTTCATCACGCTCGATAATTAGTCGATCGAATCGGCCGGTCAGGATTTCCTTTCCGTCAGCGCTCTCGCGCACGTAGTCGAACGGTGTTTCTCGCCAGACTTCAGCATGCACCGCATCGGCCGGACACTTGAGAACCGCACGCACGGTCGCAGCCTTAACGCAGTTACGGAACTGGTTTGCAACATCATCCAACAGCGAATCCGATTCGGTGGATTCAGCGCGCCAATCGTTTATAACGGTTTCCACGTCGGAATCCTCGATCCACTCGATACGTTCGAGTAACCGGTGAATGGCAGATCCAAAATTACGTGCATCGCCGGATTCGCGGCCGAAGATGTAGGCAGCCGGGAACAATTGTCCTTCGGCATGATCCTTTGATGGTTCCCGGCGGACGGGATCCACAACGCAACCAACCGACACCGGGCGCCTATCCGCTGCCGGCGACACCTCGGTACCTTCCGGTTTAGATGGGATTCTGGCAAACCAATCGGGCCGCCCCTTTTCGTACAACAGCGGTAAATCGTTCCGGAAACCACCGGCCATTTGGGATGAATCCGTCAAGCGTTCGCGCAACAGATCGGCTTCACGAACTGTGGTGGAACTTTTCGAGGTTTTCGGGACGAACATGTAGAGCGCTTGCTTGGCGCGTGTCAGAGCGACGTAAAGCACGCATAGTTGACTAAAATTTTCGCCGGCACGCGCATCTTCGAGAGCTTCGGACGGCGCACCTCCGGCAGCCGACAGGATTTCATTTTTGGGCCGTTTCAACACCCAGCCGTCGTCCGTCGGAAATACTTTTCCGCAATCGCTGCGCAACAACTCGATACCGCTGACATTACCGAATCCTTTGGCCATCGGATCGAACGGCGCCAGCACCATATCGAAACCCAATCCCTTGCATTGATGGATAGTCATGACCCGGATGGCGCCGGCAGCGGCCTCGGATTTTATCTGATGGGCACGGATCGCGTCGCCAAACGCATCGCAATCGCGGGAACCGGTTGCATCGAAAGATTCGGCGGCGGCCAGTAACGCGTTCAGCCGTTGTCGCCCGAAGGCATCATTCACCCCGGCGGCGATTAACCGGTTGCCCCACTCTCGCAAGGCGCCGGCAAATCCGATTTCTTGGACCTGTTCCAGAAACCGGCGCGGCAAATCCTTGAGCCGGTCGCCCACGAAATCGGTCGTCGTCGCGGCTGCGGCCGCCCAGGGACTCATTTGCAGATGCCGTAAGGCCAGTTTATCCGCCGGATGCGCGCAATAGCGTACCAGCGCCAGCAATAAGGTTGCGACCGGATTATCCACAATTCCACCGGTTCCCTCATGCACCACGGGAACACCCTCCAGACGATGGCGCAGGACATCGGCACAGGCGCGACCCTGTTTGTTGTCGCGAACGAGTACCGCGGCGCTAAGATTTTTTTCGGTCGGCTTCACTTCCGCCAACACATTGACGATCGCCTCGTATTGGGCGGGATCGCTTTCGTTTTTCTCCTCGTCCGCATTTTTGTTGGATGGATTTTTTTTAGATTTTGGTTCATACTCCAACAGAGCCGCGTAGCCTTGCCCCTCGCGGGCGCTTTCGTGTTCCCGCCATTCCATCATGAATTGTTTCACGGCTTGCGGATGCGGACCTTTGGCTTTACCGGCACGCGGAATCCAGCGGTCCAACTTGTCGAATGCGGTATTGACCGTCTCAATGATCTCCGGTAACGAACGGTAACAAACATTCAACGAATCGCCGGTCCCGATTCGGTATCGATCACGGACATGCCCGAAGAGACGATAATTTCCGCCACGCCATCCGTAGATCGACTGTTTGATATCGCCGACATAGAAGAACGAACGCTGTTTATCGCTATCCTGCACCACTTCATCCACAAGATTGGCGATTGCCTGCCACTGGGTATCGCTGGTGTCCTGAAACTCGTCAAGCAACCAGTGATCGAGCCGGCCGTCCATGCGGTAGTCAATATACAGCCGCTTATCCGGTTCCATGCTGGGCAGATTATCTTCGCATCCCAGTTGTCGCGCAAAATCGTCGAACGATAATCTTCCCTCACCTCGTTGTGCCTCGTTGTAAAGTGCATCGTAACGACTGAGCAAGGCGTGTAATCCGGCGGTCGTTTCCAGACTGCGTTGCACTTCGACACCCACCAGCTTGACAAGCGCTGCCCGTAACGGCGGCCAGAGTTCATCGGGGAACGGATATTCTTGCCGGTAATATGCAAGGTTCAAACCGGGCGCGCGATCCGTTATCCATTCGAGAAGCTGCGCCAAAACGGTATTGCTGAGATTGGCGGGCCATGGCTGGTCCGGCGCATGGTTGGCGGCTGCCGCTACGATCCGGGCACATAGCACGCCCAATTGGGCCGGGCGTGATGCAGTTCCAAACGCCTGTCGCAAAGCCTCATGATAGGCATCGGAACGCGCCGTTTCGAGTTCGGCC
>PXCX01000171.1 GCA_003565195.1 PVC group bacterium
CCTATCCGGATTGCAAGGGAACGCGGCCGGTATGAAAAAGAAGATTGACCGCATTGACCTTGTTGACCTTATTGACCGAATCGCTCCCATTGTCAGCAAGGTCAATAGGGTCAACAAGGTCCGTTGAAAAATTCCATGAACGAAGCCGGGAGACAGCCGCCAGCCCCGCGTCACTCGATAGCCGCCACTTGCCACCGCGGCGATTCTTCGCCGCTGCCATCCCGATACCGGGCTTGACGCATGCCGGGCTTGAGAGTATGATGATCCGATCAGCCGAATTATTATGATTAAGGAGACCCGTCATGAGCACAAACAAATCGACTTTCGCCCTGTTCTTCGGTAACCGCGGTTTTTTCCCTGCATCATTACAGAAAAGCGCACGCCGTGAAATGGCAGCCGCTCTACAGAAGTTGGGGCATCGCACCCTGATGATGGACGCGCGGTCGACCCGTTATGGCGCGATCGAAACGCCGGCCGAAGGCGAAAAATTCGCGGCGTTTTTAGCGGAACACCAAACGCAAGTCGACGGCGTCATCCTATGCCTGCCCAATTTTGGCGATGAGAACGGGGCGGTGGCGGCATTACGCGATGCCGACGTCCCGATTATGATCCAGGCCTATCCCGATGAATTAAACCGGATGGCGCCAGCAACCCGGCGCGACGCGTTTTGCGGTAAGTTCTCGATCATGGATGTCTTCTGCCAGAACGATATCCCGTTCACGGCGCTTCCACCACACACCGTCCATCCCAAAAGCCAAACGTTCGCCGATAACGTGGATTATTTTGATCGCTTATGCCGGGTTGTCGGCGGCATGCGCCGGATGACTGTCGGCGCCATCGGCGCGCGCACTACGGCTTTTAAAACCGTCCGGATCGACGAAATTGCATTGCAGCATCATGATATCACGATGGAAACCCTGGATTTGAGCGAAGTGTTCAAGCGTATGCGCGACGTCAAGACCACCGCGTCCGCTTACCGGGACAAGGCCCGCAAGCTCAAGGCCTACACGGATTGGAAAGGAACGCCCGCCGCAGCGTTTCAGCAACTGACACGCCTGGGGGTTATTCTGGACGAGATCGTCAGCGAATATAAACTGGATGCCCTGGCATTACGTTGCTGGGTAGAAATGCAGCAACAACTCGGTATTTCGCCGTGCGTTTTGTTGAGCGAAATGAACGAGCGCGGCATCGTCGCGGCCTGCGAGGTCGATATAGGAAACGCCGTCACCATGCGCGCACTGCAACTGGCGGCAGATGCGCCGGCCACCTGTCTTGACTGGAACAATAACTATGGCGACGACGACGGAAAATGCATTCTGTTTCACTGCGGTCCGGTTCCCCAAAGCCTGATGACGGCACGCGGCCGGGTGACCGAACATGCCATTCTGGCCAATGCGGTCGGCAAAGGCTGCTCATACGGCTGCAATACGGGACGTATCGCCCCCAATCCGTTCACCTTCGGCAGCATGTTGACCGAAGCCGGTGAACTTAATTTCTATCTGGGACAGGGCCGCTTCACCGAAGATCCCATTCCCGAGGACTTTTTCGGATGCGCCGGGGTAGCCGAAATCCCGAATTTGCAAAACACGTTGCAAACCATCGGTTATACCGGATTCCGTCATCATGTAAGCGTCGCTCCCGGCCATGTGATGGAACCGACGGCGGAAGCGTTCTGCAAGTATCTGGGCTATGATGTAACGATTGTATAAACCAACCGTTAAAAACAAGGAACTAATAATGCTAAACAACCGGATTCGTGGATTATATCTTATCCTAATACTGTGTATCTGCGGGATCTGCATCCCATCCGCGAGCGCCGGCTCGCATGCCATCGGGATCGGCGCTAATTACTGGCGCACAGTGGATGAACTGGATACCGACATCGACCGTGACGGTCTGTCATGGCTGGCAACCTATCAGCGTAATCTCAGCCGCCTGCTGGCAGTGCAAACCGATCTCGAATGGTTCCCGTCCGGATTCGGCGGAACCGAAAAAGATGTCTTCGCGCCCCAGGCATACCTTCTGGCCGGCGGCGCACTGTATATCGGCGTGGGCATCGGGATCCTGTATTCCGATGGTGATTTCAACGATAAACCCTATTATGCCGTGCGACTGGGATTAGACCTTGAAATGTTGCCGACCGTCCATCTTGACATCAATGCCAACTATCAGTTCTCGGAATGGGACACTATCTATCAACTCGAGGAAAGTATCAGTAGCGATACGGTTTTCATGGGCGCGGCAGTGCGTATCGAATTTTAAGCCGTGAATAAATACAGCGCTATCCTGATCACCGGCGGTTGCGGTTTCATCGGCTGTAATTTTATTCGTTACCTGTTCGAACAAACCGGATATCGCGGAAAAGTGGTCAATGTTGACGCGCTGACATACGCCGGCAATCCGCTCAGTCTGGCCGATCTTACGGAGCGCTTTCCGGATCGTTACAGCTTTATCCGTGCCGATATCCGTGATCGGGAAGCCATGGCGCGAGTCCTCGACGAGCATGACGTCAATGCGATTTGTCATTTTGCCGCCGAATCGCATGTCGACCGCTCGATTGTGAATCCGGACGACTTTATCACCACCAATATCATGGGAACATTCACGCTACTGGAGCTGGCGCGTCAACGCGCCGGCCGGATCCGGCGTTTCCATCACATCAGTACCGACGAAGTCTTCGGAAGTCTGGGCGACCGCGGTTGCTTTACGGAAGAAACCCCGTACCGTCCCAACAGTCCGTATTCCGCTTCGAAAGCGGGCTCAGACCATCTGGCGCGCGCCTATCACGCCACTTACGGGGTGCCGGTCACGCTTTCTAATTGTTCCAATAATTACGGCCCTTACCAGTTTCCGGAGAAACTGATTCCGCTGATGATACTTAATGCCTTGGATAACAAGCCGCTTCCCGTCTACGGAGAAGGTCGTAATGTCCGCGACTGGTTATACGTCGAGGATCATTGCCGGGCGATCGGCGAGATATTATGCAACGGGATCGATGGCCGCACTTACGCGATCGGCGGCGACTGCGAACAGCGCAACCTCGATCTGGTTCAGCGTTTGTGCGTCATGCTCGACGAAATGGTCGGTCCGCCGGCAGGCAAGTCCAGTTATGCCGAGAACATCGTGTTCGTTAAAGACCGACCGGGCCACGATCACCGCTACGCGATCGATGCCTCCCGGATACGCTCGGAACTGGGTTGGACGCCGCTTGAATCGCTGGACAGCGGCCTTCGCAAGACCGTCGGCTGGTACCTGGAGAACCGGGCCTGGACCGATCAGGTGCGCAGTGGGGAGTATCAGCGCTGGATCGAATGTCACTACGGCTTATCTTCGCGATCATGAATCAGTAAGCCTTCCAAAAGCTTTGGCTCGAACCAGGTGCTTTTCGGCGGCATCGATCCGCCTTGATCGGCAACATTCATCATCTGCTCGACAGGTACCGGTGCCATCATGAAGGCTGCAACACATTGTCCGGTCTGCAGGCGCTGCATCATTTCCTCATGCGCATGGGATCCGCCGACAAACTCAATATTCGGATCTTCACGCGGATCATCAATTCCCAGCAACGGCTGCAGCAAATGATTCTGCAAAACCGCCACATCAAGGCTATCGGCAGCCGATCCGCCGGTTGCCAGCGACGGCAACGGCTGCATATCCCAGCATCCGTCCGTCATCAGCAACCGGATGACACCGGCTGTTACCGGCGACACCGGATCGGCCACGCTGAGCTGAAACCTTTCGCGGATCGCCCGTAAAAAAGCGTTCGGGTCCAGGTTGCCCAACGTTCGCACACAGCGGTGATAACCAAAAACCTTCAACGAATCGGCAGGAAACAGGGCGGCCGGGAACCAGGATGCCGGCGATACTTGATCGTCTTCGGATTCCTTGCCCGCCACTCCGGCGGCGGCCGCCGCGCGATGATGGCCATCGGCAATATAGGCGACCGGTACCGTGGCCATGGCCTGTGCGACGCTCTCAACATCCGGAATATCCAGTACCCGATGACAGGCGCCGTCGGGCGCCTCAAAATCATACAGCCAGGGAAGGTCAGACAAATTATCAAGCAACCCGGCCAACGCAGAGTTGGACCGGCACGCCAGGAACACCAGACCGGGCTGCGCGCCGACCGCCCGCAGTAATCCGGTTCGTTCGCGTTCCTTGTCGCGCCGTGTACTTTCATGACGCCGGACGATGCCGTGCCGATAATCATCAACATGGAACAACCCGACGATGCCGCGCTGTCGATGGGCGCCCAACTGTTGCTCGTAAAGATAGTAACACGGCGAATTATCGGCAACCAGACGGCCACGCTTAATCAACTGGCGGTAATGTTTGCGTGCGGCGGCTTGAACCACGCCGTCTGCCAACGGTATAGCTTCAGGAAACGCGATTTCCGGCCGGGTAACATGCAGTATGCTGTCGGGATGACCGGATGCCAGCCGCACGGCCTGTTCACGCGTCAACACATCATACGGCAACGCCGCAATCCCGCGTTCCAATCCAGGTTGCGGGCGCCGGGCGCAAAATGGTTTTGTGCTTAGCATCAGGTTCCTCTCATTTTTCAATGGCACCGGATTCGATGCCGTCCCGGATGACGGGCATGCCTAGGCGCGGGAACAACGGCGGCACTGGCCGCACCGTGTTTCCCGGTTGCAGAACACCCCAGCGCCGCAAATCGTCAAGCACCGGCACGCGTGGCAAACCGAAGACTTCACGCAATTCACCCATTTTAGCGGGCATCACAGGAAACAATATGCCGCTGACAATACGCAAGGTTTCGGCCGCGGTATACAAAACGGTTCCCAGTTTAGCCGTGGAACCTTCCCTGGCTAAAATCCATGGCTGCGTCCGTTCCAGATACCGATTGGTTTCCCGAACGATATCCGCCGAATGCGTCAGCAGGGTATCGATTTTAAAGTTATCAACACAGCCGGCCAACCGGTGAACGGCATCGAGCACGCGATCACGCAATGCTTGCTCCTCTGACCCCGGATCTTCTGTCAGCGGAACCCTGCTGTCGCAGGAAGTTTTCATGATTTTGGTGACACGACTGAGCAGGTTCCCGAGATCGTTGGCAAGATCAGCGTTATAGCGCCGAATGAAACTATCTTCCGTAAATGAAGCATCCTGGCCAAGCGTCATTTCAACCATTAGAAAGTACCGGAAAGCATCCACGCCGACCCGCTCGATCAGGTCAAACGGGTTAACAACGTTGCCGGCGCTTTTACTCATCTTTTCGCGACCGGTAAGCCACCAGCCATGCGCGAAAACCGTACGCGGCATGGGTAATCCCATGGCTTTAAGCATAATGGGCCAATACACGGTATGGGTGGTGATGATATCCTTGCCGATAAGATGGATGTCGGCCGGCCACCATTTGGCAAAACGGCCGTCATCGGCGCGATAACCGGGCGCGCTGATATAATTGACCAGAGCATCAAACCAGACATAGGTCACGTAATCGCTGTCGAACGGCAACTCAATGCCCCATGCCAGACGGTTTTTCGGGCGCGAAATACATAAATCGTTCAAATCCTGGCGCAAAAAACCAAGGGTTTCGTTGCGCCGGAATTCCGGCTGGATAAACTCCGGATGTTGCTGTATGTAATCGATAAGCCAATCACGGTATTTTCCCATACGAAAAAAATAATTGCGTTCGGTAATGCATTCAACCGGTCGCCGGCATTCGGGGCACTGGCGCTCGGCCAAATCCCGTTCCATAAAGAAACGTTCGCAACCCACGCAATACCAACCATCGTACTCGGCTTCATAGATTTCCTGGCGATCGAACAAATCCTGCAAAATCGCCTGCACAACCCGCGTATGACGGCTTTCGGTCGTGCGAATGAAATCGTCGTGCGTAATTTCAAGATGTTGCCACAACTGCTTGAACCGAACCACCGTACGATCAGCCTGTTCGCGACAGGTCATCCCGCCGTTGGCCGCGGCCTGTTGTACTTTCTGACCATGCTCGTCGGTTCCAGTCAGAAAAAAAACATCATCCCCCATCAACCGATGATAGCGCGCCAGAACATCGGCAAGAATCGTGGTATAGGCATGCCCGATATGCGGTTTATCGTTAACGTAATATATCGGCGTCGTAACGTAAAATTTTTTCATGCAACTAAAAGGCTCCGAAAAGAATACTGGTGAACGTCGTCAATGGCGTGGATTCACGGAAATCGTCAACCGTGGCCCGGACTTCATTTATCAGCGCGGTTACCTGACGGTATAACGCATCGTCGCTCATCAACTTGCCGAGTGACCCTTCGCCCGCTTCGATGCTTTGAGTCACCTTTCGCAACGACGCCATCGTCTGCGCCAGATCATCGTATAACGCGGCGTCTTCCGCCAGTAATTTCCCCAGACTGCCCTGGCCGGCACGCACGCGTGCCGTCATGGCGCTGACATCCGCCAAGGCGGATTCAAGATCATTGGCCATCGCATCATCATGCAGCAAACGACCGATGGTACCTTGGCCGGCGCGTAATCGCGCGGCAACAACATTGATATTGCCGAGGAAATCGTCCAGTTCCCGGCCGATTCCGTCATCCTTCAGCAGCATTCCCAGCGTCCCTTCCCCGCGTTCCACGGCAGCTATAATTTCGCCGCTACGCGCCGAAAGATCATTCAAGTTCGCTGTAATCCCCTTGAGATCGCGATAGACCGTGTCGTCCGTCAGCAAAGCACCGACGGTGCCTTCCCCACGATCCAGCCGGCCGGCTATCCGGTTAAGACGCGCGCTACCCTCGCTCAGTTGATCGAGGATACCGCCCTCCGTCAGGGCATGGCGTATCTCGCTGATCATCTTGCCGGCTTCCGCCATCAGATCAATCGGTGGTTCGCCGACCAGACGTGCATCGTCAGGTAGCGGCGGCGCGTCAGGCGACCCGATATCGATACGCAACTGGCGCCCCCCAAGAACCGAGGTTTCAAGCACTTCCATGCTGTAATCCTCGCGTATTTCCAGTATCCGATCAAGCCAACACTCTACCAGCACCCAATCGTTCTCCAGTGTCAAATTATTGACTTTTCCGATGGCCATTCCATGCACGGTCACGTTGTCGCCTTCGCGTAAACCGGCGACATCCTCGAAGTAAACCTTCAGCGGATACGTCCGGCGGAACAGATTATCACTGCCGATGATAATCGTAAAATAGGCCAACGCCAACAGAACAATGAACATGAATGTCCCGACAATCCATTCAAGTGTTAACTCATGTCTGATAATGTCTTTTCTCATGACGATCCCTCTTCCCATACGCCGCGACGGGTGATATATTGCGCCGCAAGAAACTGTTTCACCGCTGGATTTTTTGATTCGATAAACCGGGCCGGCGATGCCGTTTCCACAATCGCACCGTCATTGATCATGGTAATTCTGTCCCCGATCGCTAAAGCGCTGTGCAAATCGTGAGTGACCACGACACTGGTAACGTTCATCTGCCGTCGTAAACTGTTTATCAGATCGTCAATTAAACGCGACGATACCGGATCCAAACCGGATGTCGGTTCATCATACAGGATAATGCGCGGATTTTCAACCACAGCGCGAGCCAAACCAGCGCGTTTACGCATGCCGCCGGAAAGATCGGCCGGCCATTTTTCATAATCGTCCTGCAATCCGACAAGCTCCAGTTTCTCGCGGACCCTGGCGACGATCTCGGCTTCGCTCAAATTGGTTTTTTCACGTAACGGTAAGGCAACATTTTCGCCGACCGTCAACCATTGCAACAGGGCACCCCCTTGAAACAGCATCCCGAATTTTTCCCGTGCGATTTCCAGTGACCGTCCGTCCAGCGCACTTATAATCTCGCCATTAACGGTCACCCGTCCTTGATCCGGTGTGAGTAATCGCACCATCAGTTTCAGTGTCACGCTTTTCCCGACACCCGACGGTCCGACAATGACCAGAGTTTCTCCATCGCGAACCTCTAAATCAACCTTGTCAAGAACGCGGTTTCCGCCAAACTGTTTGGTTACTTGCTCGAGACGTATCATGACCTGTTAGTGCCTTAATCCAGCATGTCTGCCATAAAAAACAATAAAATGTTTTGTTGCCTACCCGACCGTACACCCTCTCCCGCTGGGAGCGGGCCGGGGGTGAGGGTTGGCGAAGCCATTAATAATAAAACAAACGTGTCACGAAATAACCGACCAGCAGAATCGATAGAAACGAAATAATCACGGTCCGCCGGGTGGCGTTGCCGACGCCGACAGCGCCGTTACGCGCTGAAAACCCCTGATGACAGGCAATCACAACAATCATGACACCGAAAATCAAGGCTTTCAACATTCCGACAAACAGATCACGATTCACAACATACAACATCGCATTATCGAAATAGACTCCCCAGGGTACGCCCAATTGGGTGTACCCGACGACCCCGCCGCCCACGACACCGAGGATACAACTATAAAAAGAGAGCAAGGGTGTCATGAGCGCCATTGCGACCAGTCGCGGCATCACTAAAAAACGGGCTGGATTGATCGACATCACCTCAAGTGCGGCAATTTCCTCCTGCACCATCATCGTCCCCATCTGGGCCGCAATCGCGGACCCCACGCTGGCCGCAAGGATTAAGCCGGTCATAAACGGCCCCATTTCGCGCACCATCGACATCATAACCGCCGTCCCAATATTTTCCTCCTGCCCGAAACGGCGCAACTCGATCCCGGTTTGCAACGCCAGAATCATGCCGGTAAACGCAGCGACCACCGAGAGTACCGTCAGGCTTTTGATTCCCATGGTAAACATCTGATAAACGGTTTCTTTGCGGGCACGTTTGCCGAACACATGCGGCATGGCCTTGAGGGCCGCTAAAAACAGCAAGACGGCGCGGCCGGCCCCGCGACAGGGATTGACCGTGGCACGCCCCAGCCATGTTACCGGATTTTCGGGCGGCGGATAAAACTCGGGATCACGTATAATCATGGCAAATCCTCATCGTCGCCCCAGCGCAAGACGGAAAAGATCGATCCGAACGAATTATCACCATCCTTTCCGAACCGCAACAATCCCCGCAGGATCGACACTTCACGTCGATCATCAGTGGCATCCCGTTCCCACGCCAGGAGCGGGAAAACCTGCGTGCGGCGGCTGCCGCTATCTTTAACCCGACGCCGGAACAAACCCCACAACAATTCCTGTTCACGAGCGGCATCGGTTTGTGTGCGCGAATATAAGGTCCAGAAAGACGCAAAATTCCGTTCGATCGCGGTAAACGGTCGGCCCGGCCACAAAGCCAAAAGCCGGAAGACGGATGCTTCATCGGCGCGTTGATACGAGTACAAGGGCCAGACTTTTTCGTAGCGTTCGCGGGGGCGGCCATCGCCATGAAAGACCGATGCATCGGTTCCATCATCGCTCTCCAAGGTTTCGGCGCAATAGATTTGACGGGTATAATATAACGGGTAAAAGGTGCGTTGAATGGCCACGGTATCACCTCGTTCCTGTCGCCCCAGCCTGCCCAACGGCCACAGAAAAAACGCGCGGTCGTTGCCCGGACTGCTTTTACGACCCCATAACGGCCAAATATAGTTTTTTTCCGTGTGGCCGGTCGAGCGTTGTAAAAACGGCCAGGGATAGTGCAATTCCGTGCCGTCGGGATGGCTTGCATAACGGAAAAAGGGTGGTATCAACGTATAGGAGGATTGATGTTCGGTACGCAGTCGGCCAAAAAACGGGAATAAAACGAATCCACTGCCATCATCAGCGGTATTCTCCCGGCGTACCGACGACCAGATCGGCCACAGCACAAATCGTCGTTGCGTCCCATCCCGTTCGGAGGCCTGCCCGTATAACGGGAAAACCCGCCAGCGTTCATGTCCGGGCCCTTCGGTACGCGAAAAAACCGGCCAGAGTACATCCACGGTCTCGTCCAAACCCCGCCGGCTGTCTGCATACAAAGGAAAGAGCACAAAACGCAACCTGGAATATCCTAAAAAATCATGTATTCGTCCGCCGACTGGAAAAACCGCGAGGTATGGCTCGCGCAAACGGCTGTGGCCGCTGAAAAAAACAGGCAACACCCACGCTCGCGACTGCGATTGAGGATCGTCCACATCGAAATCATGGAAAAATGCAAGTAAAATCCGACCGGAGCGCATCGTCCTGTCCGTCCGCCAGCGCGCGAGCGGCCAGAGCCAGTCGGTATGGGTTCGCTCCAATTCCGGATCGGAGATACGGCTATAAAAAGGTCGGATGGCACGAAACACCCGTTCATCCTCCCATTCCACCTGTTCGTAGAACGGCCCCAGCAATTGACGGCGCGTTTCAACCGTCGGATCGGTTGTCGCTGAAACAATATGTGTGAAATCGCGTGACAACGGCAAGGCCGCGCGCGCAACCGGCAAGAGCAGCAGCACCGCCGCTACGCCAAACCATGACCGGAGTTGGTATTGTGGTTTGATCATTTTCATTCGCCCCGATGCTGCTCATCAGAAGTAATCTGCGCATCACACCCGAATAAGTCCGCAATCAAAGCGGCGCGTATCCACATGCCGTTACGCATCTGACGCCAGTAGACAGCCCGCGGATCGGAGTCAACCACCGGATCAATCTCCTGCCGCCTGGGAAACGGATGCATGATCACGGCGCGTGACTTAAGAATATCCAAATGTCGCGGTTGAAAATGAAAGCGGCCCGTATTGATCCGGCGGCTTTCACCGGTCACCGAATCCCACTCATCCTGAATCCGGGTCATGTACACGGCGTCAGCCTCCCGCAGAGAAACATCGAAATCTTCCGCCAGCCTAAATTCCACACCCCTTGCGTCAAGCAAAGCCTGAACATCCGCGCCAATCTGCAATTCCGGCGGCGCCACGAAAACCTGGCGAACCCCATCGTAATTGGTAAGCAACCACGCCAGCGAGCGGACGGTTCGCCCGCGCGCCAGATCTCCGACAAACATAATCACCTTGCCGTCGATCCCGCCTTGATCCTCGAAACTGCGTTGCAACGTATAGACATCCAGCAACGCCTGGGTCGGATGCTGATCCTTGCCGGAGCCGGCATTGACAATCGGCACCGGCCGTTCGGAATTGGACAGCACCCATGCCATACGTTCGGCCAACCCTTCTAGCTGGGTGCGCATCACGATAAGATCGAAATAAGAACTGAACGTACGTACGGTATCCTCCTTGGATTCGCCTTTGAATTCGCTGGACACCGAGGTGTCGCGCACTTCGGCAACCGGCATTCCGAGAATCTGGCAAGCGGCATCAAAGGAAAGAAAGGTACGGCTGCTGGGTTGCGCGAAATAAAGCATCGCCCGTTTGTGGGGCAGCATATTCCGTAACGCGTACATGCCGTCCTTGGTTTTGGCCAAACGGCGAATCGCCGTGGCAAGCCGTCCCAGGTGGTCGAGACGTTCGCGGCCGAATTGTTGGGCATACAAAACATGATATTCGCGACCTCCGTCGCACATACAAGCGGCTTTCTCTATCAAATCGAGATTCTCGAAGGCTGCCCAGGATAACTTGGTCACCGGTAAATCATCCATTATTTGATCTCCTCGCTTTCCAGAGACGCCACCATCAATGCCTTAATCGTATGTACTCGATTCTCTGCCTGATCGAAAACACGCGAAAACGGCGCTTCAAAAACCTCGTCCGACACCTCAAGCGCCCCGATCTCACGCGTCACGTCGGTAGCGTGGTTATGAAATGCCGGCAAACAATGTAAAAAGATCAGGCGTCCGTTTTCAAGGTTCCCGGTGGCCGAGGCCATGTCCATGGTAACCTGGTAAGGGCGCAACAACTCGACCCGTTCATTGAATTGAAGTTCTTCGCCCATCGACGCCCAGACATCCGTGTACAAGACATTGGCGCCGGCAACCGCTTCAAGCGGTTCATGGATCACCCGGATACTACCACCGGCAGCCTGCGCGCAGCGATCCATTTCCTTGATCCAGGACGGGTCCGGCGCAAGCTGGGGCGGTGTGCAGTCGACCAAATGCATCCCGCATTTGGCTGCCCCCAGAATCAATGATTTGACCACGTTGTTGCGCCCGTCACCGCAATAGCTGATCCGTAACCCTTGCAGGGTTCCGAACGTTTCGCGAATGGTTTGCAAATCCGCCAACGCCTGCGTCGGATGCCAGTCATCGGTTAAGGCATTCCATACCGGAATCCCCGCATGGCGCGCCAGTTGAACCACGGTATCATGCTGGTAACCACGAAATGCGAGACCGTCGAACATGCGTCCCAGCACGCGCGCCGTGTCGGGCAACGATTCCTTGCTGCCCAGATGAATATCGTGAAGTCCCAGATACTCCGCGGTCGCGCCCTCTTCCGCAGCTGCGGTCACGAACGCGCATCGTGTGCGGGTCGATGATTTCTCGAACAACAACGCAATCGTCCGGTACCGTAGCAAACCGTCACGGCGGGCGTGCGCACGGCGCTCCTTGAGACGAGCGGCCAAATCCAGGAGCGCCTTCAACTCTTCCCCGGTCAAATCCATCAATGTCAATAGCGAGCGTCCCCGCAAACATTTCGTGTTTCCAGTCATAGTGTGTTGATTCCGTAATGAAAACCCAATCTAAATACCGATCTATTTATACCAAAAAAAAACAATGTCGGCAACTTGAGAAAGTCACTAAGATCTCGCCGCTGCGTCAAGCGCCGTCAACGCCGCCGGAAACGGTGAAAGGACACGGCGCAATACGCCCTGGGTTTGCGCTATGCATAAACCGTAGTTGGTGATGGGGATGCCGGCCGTCCGTGCACGATCGAGTCGCGCCAATACTTCGCGCCGGTTTTGCATGCATCCACCGCATTGAATCACCAGCCGGTAACCCGCCAGATCCGCGGGAAAATCGCGGCCGGCACAATGTTCCACCTTCAAGTCCGCACCGCTATATTGTCGCAACCAGCGCGGGATTTTGACACGCCCGATATCATCCTCGAGCGGATGATGCGTACAGGATTCCGCAATCAGAATCCGGTCGCCATCCCGCAATTCGTCAATCGCGGCGGCACCGGCCGCCAAGCGTTGTAAATCGCCTTTCATACGGGCGAACAGGATGGAGAAGGTTGTGCACGGCACCTCAGGGGGAATATCGGCAACCATTTTGAGCACAACCTGCGAATCGCAGACCACCAGATCGGGCGGCGATCGTAATTGCCCCAACCGGAACGCGAGTTCGCGTTCCTTAACGACCAAGGCGGCGGCATCATTGTCGAGGGTATCACGCAAGGCTTGAACCTGGGGCAGGATCAGGCGGCCTTTGGGCGCCTGCAAGTCGATCGGGACCACCATGACCACAAGGCCGCCCGGCGGCAGAAGATCGCCCAGCAGCGGCGGCGGCTGCAAAAATGTTTCAGGGCAAACCTTCAATAACGCGCCACGCAGGTTGCCGAGCAGGGTGTCACGATCCGCCGGATTCCGGCTTGACGAAATCACCACTGGTAATTCAAGCTTACCCAATTGAGCCATGAAATCTGGCGACGGCGGTTGGCGGTCAGCTTGAGTCACCGAGATGATAACCGGGATTTTCCGCGCGGCAGCCATTCGCAAGATGTTGTTTTCGGGAACATCGAATTGATCCGCCTCGCATAAAAGCACCACAACATCGGCGCGGTCGAAGACGCGGTGGGTGCGCTCGATCCGTTCACGCGCCAAGACTGTCCGGTCGTCAATCCCGGCCGTATCCAGAAAGATAACCGGACCAAGCGGCGGCAGTTCCATTGGCTTTTCGACCACATCGGTCGTCGTGCCGGGTTGCGGTGATGTAATCGCGACATCCTGCCCGGTTACCTGATTAAGAAAGGTTGATTTACCGACATTCGTGCGCCCCATCAGAGCTATTTGCAGGCGTAACGATTTGGGTGTGGATTGCATCATTTACTTCCTGAACGGCGGATCTTGCTTGAATCCCAGCATCAGTAACCGTTCCGGCCGAAGGGCATCCGTGATGCTTTGTCCGCCAACTTCCTCAGAGAGATAGGCGCGCCAATCGGTGACACCGCGGGCCATTCCCTGCCGCACCAGCTCAGCGGCACGGTCATAGCCGATGATCGGGACCAGCACGGTTGCGATTCCTGGACATTTGGCGACGGCATCCGCACAGCGCTCCGGATCGACGCCAATCCCTGCAACATGGTCCGCCAGACTTTGCGCGGCGCCCTTCAGACGGTCCAGCATACCAAGCAACGCAAATGACAACAACGGCAGATATTCACAAATCTGCAGCGTACCGCCCGCTGCGCATTGGGTCACCATACCGTCATGCGCCATAATCCATACCGAAGTTTGGATAATATGCTCACAAACCACAGGATTGATTTTGGCGGGCATGATCGAGGAACCGACCTGGACCGGTGGCAACCGGATTTCACCGTACTCATGCAAACGCCGCAGATCGCGCGCTGTTTTGGCCAGGTTTGCGGCTGCGGTTTTTATGATCCCGGAGACTTCAACCAACGGATCGACATAGGCCGTATCGGCGGCCAGATTTTCAGCCCGGCTGAACCCGTATCCTGTCAGTAAACGCAATTTTTCGACCGCCAGAAAAATGTAATCGCGCGGCGCGGCCAGGCCATTACCGACGGCGGTACCGCCGAGATTGACGACCCGTAAACGTTCTTCGCACTTGAACATCCGCCAACGGTCGCGCGCGATCGCTTCCGCCATGGCGCCGAATATCTGGCCCATGGTCATCGGAACGGCAGGCATGGTTTCGGTACGGCCAACGTTCACAACGCCGGCGAAAGCTTGTTCACGGCGTTGCAACGCGCCTTGCAGGGTTTGAATGGCGGCCGCCGTCTCGCGAAGAGCGCTGATCGCCGCCGTCTTAAGAGCGGTGGGGTATGTATCATTGGTGGATTGATGACGGTTAACATGATCCAATGGATGAATCAGCGCGTAATTTCCGGGTTGTTCACCCATATGCCGTAGCGCCAGATTGGCGACCACCTCATTAAGATTCATATTGGTGGACGTGCCGGCGCCGCCTTGCAAGGCATCCAGCGGAAACGCATCGGCATGATAACCGGACGCCACGGTGTCGCACGCGGCTTCAATGGCTTCGGCGCGCCAGGCGTCGAGGCCCCCGGTTTCGCGATTTGCCAAACAGCATGCTTTTTTTACGAGAGCATAAGCATGGATCAGACGGGGCGGCACCGCCAACCGGTCACCGGCCCCCTTTATGGAGAGGCGGGCACGTTCGGTATGTATCCCCCAGAGACAATCCGCGGACATTGCCAGTTCGCCCAGAGAATCATGTTCCTTGCGCCGCGGCCCGGTCGCGTCGGGAAAGTTCATGCCATGGTTCCATCGGTTTTGGGTGGTTGCTCGCGATTCGCATCAAATTGCATGGTTCGCTGGATCCGTGTCAAGTCCCGAACCGGGGCAAAAGTTCGGCGGTGAATCGGTGACGGCCCGACCCGCAACAAGGCTTCGGAATGTTCGCGCGTTCCATATCCCTTGTGGCGCGCAAAGCCATACTGCGGATAAAGGCTGTCATAGTGCAGCATCATCCGGTCGCGCGTCACCTTGGCCACCACGCTGGCTGCGGCAATCAAACAACTAAGTCGATCACCGCCGGTGATAAACGTGGCGGAACACGGTAATCCGGGAACACTTAACCCATCGACCAAGAGATGCTGCGGCATCCGGGGCAAGGCGCCCACGGCGCGTGCCATGGCGCGATGGGTCGCCCGCAAAATATTTATCCGATCGATTTCATCAACTTCAGACACGCCGACGCCAATCCCAATCCGCGCCTCTGCAGCCGCCAGAATCTCAAAAAAAGCATCGCGTTGTTTACCGGTCAGTTTCTTGGAATCGGTCAAGCCATGTAACGAACGCAAGAATTCGGCCTCAAGATAGCCGCGATCGATCATCACCGCCGCTGCAACAACCGGACCGGCCAGCGGTCCCCGGCCCGCCTCGTCAACACCGGCCAGCCAGTGGCGGCCGCAGGCCCACTCCTGCCGTTCGTACGTGAGCAAACAAATCCCTTCCCGTCAGGGTTCAACGCACGGTTTCGCGTAGTCTCGCCTTTTTACCGACACGATCGCGCAAATAATACAGTTTAGCCCGGCGAACATGAGAGGAACCCTCGACTTCAACGCGCGTCACATGCGGCGAATGGACCGGAAAGACCCGTTCGACCCCGACACCATGCGATATGCGGCGCACGGTGAACCGTTCATTGAGACCGCCACCGGAGCGCCCGATAACAATGCCTTTGAAGATCTGAACGCGTTCTTTATCGCCCTCACGGATCACAACATGAACACTAACCCGGTCGCCGACGCAAAATGGCGCAAGCGGTTCGGAACGCAAATAGTTTTTTTCAACGTGGTCTAATGCTTTGGCAATCATGATACGTATCCCATCCCTTCTTTAAACAAGTCCGGTCTTCTTTTTCGTGTTCGCTCCCTGGCCTGGTCGGCGCGCCAACGGGCAATCGCTGCGTGATCACCTGATCGCAACACCTGGGGCACTGGCATGCCACGAAATTCGGCTGGCCGCGTATACTGCGGATATTCAAGCAATCCCTGACGAAACGATTCCTCCGTGGTCGCACCCTCGCCACCAAGCACGCCGGGCAACAAGCGGGTGATGGCATCCACCACCACTACCGCCGCCAGCGTGCCGTTTGTCAAAACGTAGTCACCAATCGACAATTCATCGGTCGCCAAGGCGGTGCGCACCCTTTCATCAACACCTTCATAGTGTCCGCATAAAAAAATCAAATGCTTTTCGGGCGCCAATGTCTCGGCCACCGATTGATCAAACCGTCGTCCTTGCGGCGTCATTAAAAGCACCCTGCTGCCCGCAGTTTTCAGCGTATCCACCGCCGCAAACAAAGGCTCCGGTTTCATTACCATCCCGGGACCGCCGCCATACGCGCGGTCATCCGTGGTTCGGTGTTTGTCCGTCGTATAATTTCTTAAATCAACAACATTAAAAAAAACCCGTTCCATCGCCATCGCGCGTTTGAGGATACTCTCCTCGACAAACCCCTTCACCATGGCAGGGAAAATTGTGATAATATCAATCCGTAACGGCCTGTCCGTCATGGACTCACTCAACGACTTCGAGCACCACCCGCAAGCGGCGGCGCATTGCTAAAGCTTCCGCCAACCCGCGTAAGGCGTTAATCGTGCGTCCGTTGCGACCAATGATTTTGCCGATGTCATCCGCACGACAGTGCAACTCGTAAATCACGGTCTGGGCACCCACAACTTCGGTTAACGTCGCCTCTTGCGGATGATCCACAAGCGCGCGTATCACTTGCAACAACAAGGTTTTCATGCCGGCGACTGCGCCGCAAGATCCTGTGCTGCCTCAGACGGCATCTCATCCGGCGGCACGCCAACAGTTTTTTGCTGTTGCGGCCGGGCATCGGCTGGCGCGGCGCCGGTTTTGCGTTGATGGCGCAGCAAACTGGCCACTGTATCCGAAAGCTGAGCGCCGCGACTCTGCCAATACGCGATCCGGTCGGCATCCAAACTGAAATTAACTCCCTCACGCTTGGGATCATACCATCCAAGCGCTTCGAGGAAGCTGCCTTCCCGCGGTGCGCGGGAGTCCACCGCCACCACGCGAAAACTGACATCGTTGTTCGCGCCTGTTCTTCGTAACCTGATTTTTACTGCCATGAATTTCCTCCAGTCAGAAACAAGCTGACATTTTTACCACATTATCTCGGAATACGCAACCTTTTTTGCATCTTGCCGAATTTGCGGGTCATTTTGCGCATCTGGTCGAACTGGCGCAGCAACAGATTTATGTCCGCTACCCGGGTCCCGCTGCCGCGGGCGATCCGGCGTCGTCGCGAAGCGTTCAACAAGGTCGGGTAACGACGCTCACGGGCAGTCATACTAAGGATGATGGCTTCATTTTTATCGATGAAATCGGTTGCTTGCCCTGCATGCTCGTCCAGATTACCCGCCGCGGCGGTCAGCTCCGCCGGCAACATCTTCAAAACATTTTCCATCGGTCCCATACGCTTCATCTGTTGCAGTTGTTGCAAAAAATCAGCCAAGTCAAACGCGTTGCTGCGCAACTTGCGCTCCATGTCCTCCGCCTGCTTGCGATCAATCAATTCCTCGGCCTTTTCGACCAGGCCAACCACATCGCCCATCCCCAGAATCCGCGAAGCCATCCGATCCGGATAAAAGCGTTCCAAATCCGATGTTTTTTCACCCACCCCGGTAAACAGTACCGGGCAACCGCTGACGGCACGGATCGAAAGCGCGGCACCGCCGCGGGTGTCACCGTCGAGTTTGGTCAAAATACTGCCGGTGAGTGTCAGAGAACTGTGGAAATCGGCAGCGACATTGACGGCGTCCTGACCCGTCATGGCATCGAGAACGAGTAATGTTTCGTCCGGCTTC
>PXCX01000086.1 GCA_003565195.1 PVC group bacterium
AGGGGGTTTGGCCTTTTCCAACCATTCGCTGAACCTTTGCCAGAACCGCTCGAGCATTTCATTCCAGGCAACGCTTCCTTCCTCGATATCGTCAAGTTTCTTTTCCATTTCGGCCGTAAAGCCCACGTCGAACAGTTCGGGCAGGTGCGTGACCAGGAAATGGTTGACGCGCTCGCCGAGCGGGGTTGGCGCAAGCATTTTGCGTTCGCGCGCGACGTAACCACGATCGCTGATGGTCTTGACGGTTTGGGCATAGGTACTGGGCCGGCCAACCCCGTTTTTCTCGAGTTCGCGCACCAGCGTGGCTTCGCTGAAACGGGCTGGCGGCTGGGTTTCCTTACGTTCCTTGAGCCATTCGAGACAGTGTAACGGTTCGCCTTCGCGCAACGGCGGTAACGATGGGTTGATGACTTCATCTTTTTTCGCGGTTTTTTGCATGCCACTGATTTTCATGTAGCCGTCGAACGCGATCTCGGAGGTAGCGGCACGAAACAGGAACCGCTGGTCCGGATTATGGCGCGACACGACGGCGATATCCGCCCAACGTTGCGCGATCCGGGCGGCGGCCATCTGGCTGGCGACAAACCGTTGCCAGATAGCGGTGTAGACTTTCAACTGATCTGTATCAAGGAAGGGTTTAAGCTGTTGCGGGGTACGCTGGACATCGGTGGGCCGGATAGCTTCGTGGGCGGCTTGGGCGCCGCCGCGGTTTGCGAACAGGTTGGGTTTGGCGGGCAGATAATCGGGACCGCATTCGCGTTGGATCCATTCGCGTACCTGCTCGCGCGCGGTAGCGGCCACATTAAACGAATCGGTCCGCATATACGTTATCAGTCCGGTCGGCCCATCCCCCAAATCCGCGCCTTCGTAAAGTGATTGGGCAATCCGCATGGTACGCGCCGGCGCATACCCGTACATGCTTGATCCGGCTTGTTGCAAGGTACTGGTGATAAATGGTGGCGGCGCACGCCGGGTTGATTCGCGGATGGTAATCTTGGCGACATGCAGCGGCTGCCCATCGACGGCATCAAGGAGGGCGGCAGCGGCATTGGCATCGGGAACATCGGCTTTGTCTTTCCCAATACGCAACAAGCGCATTTCGAACGGGTCCAGCGGCGCTTCGGCTTTACGCACGCGTGCGCCGATTACCCAGTATTCACGGGGTTTAAAATCGCGGATCAGCGCTTCGCGTTCGCAGACCAGGCGCAAGGCCACCGATTGGACGCGTCCGGCGCTGAGTCCGCGTTCGACTTGGCGCCACAGTAACGGGCTGACTTTATAGCCGACCAGCCGATCAAGGATTCGGCGCGCTTGTTGGGCCTCAAACCGGCGTTGATCGAGCTGTCCCGGATGGGCAACCGCCTGGCGGACGGCGCCGGGCGTGATTTCGTTATAAATGACCCGCAGGAATTCCGGCGCGGATTTCACGCCGTCAAGCGCTTCCCGCAAGTGCCAGGCGATCGATTCGCCTTCGCGGTCGGGATCGGGCGCAAGCAATACATGCGAGCATTGCGCGGCGACCGCTCGTAATTCACGTAATGTTTTGGCGCGGCTCTTGACGTCGACATATTCCGGTTTGAATCCGTTTTCGATATCGATACCCAAACGTTTTTCCGGAAGATCGCGTACATGTCCCATGGAAGCCATGACCTTGTAATCGGCGCCCAGAATACGGTTGATGGTTTTAGCCTTGGCGGGCGATTCGACGATAAACAATTTGTGCGCCATAAAAATTATCTTTCCCTGCCGTTACCCCGTCTGGGGGGGGCGGCGTATGTGGTTAGCGTATCAATTCGACCATTCGACCGGGGGTCATGCGTACCAATCGTTTCAGTTCCAAGCCGACCAATCGAGCATTCACCGTGCCCGGCGCGAGCGCCGTGATGCGGGCCAGCGAATCGACATCCAGGCATTCGTCCTCGGCAAGCGCCGTCAACAGCGCTGTTTCGTCGGCGTTTAACTCCGGCCGCGGCAGAAACGGAGCCTGTTGGGCTGGCTTGCTTTTACCGGTTTGGCCGGGGAACAATTCACCGAACTCTTCGAGGATATCATCGATGGTCTCGACCAGGCAAGCGCCTTTCTTGATGAGCGCGTGGGTCCCGTGTGATGCCGGGGAATCAATCCGGCCGGGCACGGCAAAGACCGAGCGGCCCTGATCAATGGCTTGGTGGGCTGAAATCAGCGCGCCGCTGGTTAGCCCGGCTTCGACAACCAGGACGCCGCGCGAAAGACCGCTGATTAACCGGTTGCGCATCGGAAAGGTGGTCTTGTCGGGTTCGCGACCAAAAGGGAATTCGCTCAAGACGGCGCCTTGTGCGACAATGGCGGTTGCCAGCTCGGCGTTTTCGGGAGGATAGAACCGGTCCAGGGCGCCGCCCAATACGGCAAGAGTCCGGCCGCCGGCATCAAGGGTTGATCGATGGGCAACCGTGTCGATACCGCGCGCCAGACCGCTGACCACACTGAATCCGCAACGTGCCAATCCGCGCGCGAACCGTTCCGCCATCTCGTGGCCATAGCGGGTCATTCGTCGTGATCCCACCACGGCCACGGCATGCCGGTCAGGTTCCGTCCAGGCGCCGCGCATGTATAGGGCCAGCGGTGGATCGTGAATATTGCGCAAAGGCGCCGGATAATCAGCGTCGGCCGGCGTCGTTATCCGTACACCGGCCTTGTCGGCATGACGGCATTCCGTATCCACGGAATGCCGGCGGGGCGCCTCGGCGATCCGGCGGGCAAGTGTTGCGCCAATCCTGTTGACGGTCTGCAGACGGTGGCGGTCGGCCTTGAACAGCATGGCCGGATCGCCCAATGCCTCGATCAGGGCGCGCACCATGACCGGTCCCACGCCCGGGATCAGGTTAAGTAGAATATATGCTTCACGCGACGTCAAACGACTCTCTCCCCCGGCGCGGTTACTTGACTTCCAGGAATCCGTCAAGTTTACGGATACGTGTGGGGTGCCGTAACTTGCGTAATGCCTTGGCCTCGATCTGACGAATCCGTTCACGCGTGACCGAAAACTTGTGTCCAACATCCTCAAGCGTGCGGGAATAACCGTCTTGCAATCCGAAACGAAGGTTGAGAACCGCCTGTTCACGTTCATTGAGGGTGTCGAGAACGGCGCGCAAACGGTCTTTCAGCATACTGAACGCCGTCATTTCAGACGGGTTATCGGCGCCTTTGTCTTCGATAAAGTCGCCGAAACTGGCGTCATCACCTTCGCCAACCGGGCTTTGCATCGAAATCGGTTGCTGAGCCATCTTATAAACCGCTCGGACACGGTCGACCGGTAAACTGATTTCTTCGGCAACCTCTTCCGGCGTCGGTTCCCTTCCAAGTTCCTGAACCAGTTTTTTCTGGACCCGCATTAATTTATTGATCGTTTCGATCATATGGACCGGGATCCGGATGGTCCGGGCCTGATCGGCGATGGCACGGGTGGCCGCCTGGCGGATCCACCAGGTGGCGTAGGTGCTGAATTTGTATCCACGGCGATATTCGAACTTTTCAACGGCTTTCATCAAGCCGGTATTTCCTTCCTGAATCAAATCAAGAAATGACAAGCCCCGGTTCATGTATTTCTTGACAATGCTGATGACAAGCCGCAGGTTGGCCTCCACCATTTCCGTACGCGCACGCATGCCGGCTTGGATGGCTTTGCGCATCTCCTTATACAATTCGACAAATTCATCGACCGGCATGAAAAGTCCCTGTCGGATCTCGTTGAATATTTTTTTCTGTTGCGCTAGTTCGGCATCCCGTTTCTTGCTTTTACGACGTTTTTCAAGGCGTTCAATGTTGGTCATGCAAGCGGCAAGCCGTTTATATTCGAGCTCGGTATCGCTGGCCATAGCCTCGATCGATTTCTGCTTGAAATATAAACGTTCAAGTTGAGTCCCGATCCGTTTGCGCGAACGCAAGTATGCCTGCAGATGTTTTTCGCGGGTTTTGGCGGAACGGTTTACGCGTTGTGATTCCGTGAAATCCTTGACCATGCGGTTGCGGGTCCGGATAATGTCGCGTTTTACGCGGGGCAGGATTTTAAAGTAGGCTTCGCGACTGTCGACATACTTGTCCTGGACCACCCGGTCGAAACGTTCCTTGCCGTCTTCAAGACGCTGAACGACTTCCAGATAACGGTCGGCAGCGCCACCGAAACGGTTGAACAATTCTTGAACCTGCTTTTCTGCCTTTTCGATCCGTTTGCATATCTCCACTTCTTGTTCGCGGGTCAGCAACGGCACCTGTCCCATCTGGTGCAGGTACATGCGAATGGGGTCGTCCAGCGAATCGTAACGTTCTTCCCGTTCGGCACGCCCTTCTTTTTCGAGCTGTTTTTGCACCCGTTCGACGTCCGAGGCATCTACCAGTTCGATATCCATGTTTCGCAACAAATCAAGGTAGCCTTCCAGTTCATCCGCCGTGATGACCGTGTCGGGAATCGCCTCGTTAATGTCTTCGTAAGTTAAATATCCCTGACCTTCCGCCAGCTTGACCAAGCCGCGGATTTTCTCGTTGATCCGCTCGCGCCGTCCCGGGAAATCAGGGACGGTCTCTTTGGGTTTTTCTTCGGATTTTAATAAACGCGATTCCAGCTCGGGCGTGACCGCCGCGGCCGCAGCCTTTTTAGCCGGCTTTTGTCGGGCGCTCGTTGGGGTTTTTTTGCGATCGACCGTCTTTGGGGCGGTTTTTTTCTTTGGGGTCGTTTTCTTGGCGGTCTTGCGGGCTGCTTTGCTGGCGGCCGTTTTACCGGGCGCCTTCTTGGGCGCCTTCTTGGGCGCCTTGCGGGTTGCTTTGCTGGTGCTCGCTGATGTTTTCGTTGTTTTTGCCATAGTAACCTCGGTCAATTTAATCCCCACGATTGTCTCGCGTCATTGATTTTGTTTTAGACGGCGCCCAGCGAAAATGACGCCATTTGCGCTTCCATTTATAACAGCCCCATTATAACATTATAGGCAAGTGGGTCTGCGTATGCAAGCAAAAAAGACGACAGAAAAAAAGACGAAACACCCAAATACCAAAGCTAGGGGGCGCTGTTGAAAGGATCCGATGATTCTACGGGCACCCGGTAGTTTTCCAGGTAGCGAAAGAAATCCGAGTCGGTGCGCAACATCAGGGTCGCGTTTTTTCCGAGAGCCTGATATTGTTCGAGTGTGCGGAAGAACGCGTAAAACTCGGGATCCTGCCCGTATGCCAGGCCGTAGATACGCGTGGCTTGCGCATCGGCGCGCCCGCGAATTTCCTCGGCTTCACGTGCGGCTTCGGAGCGGATCTGCTGGAGTTCACGCTCCATGTCACCGATGATTTCCTGACTGCGCCCCTGACCTTCAGAACGGAAGCGTTCGGCGATCGACTGTCGTTCGGCGATCATGCGGTTTTCCACCTGCCGGCGGACGGAATCGATATAATTGACGCGTTTCACGCGTACATCCATCAACTCGATTCCAAGCTCCGGCATCAGACGCTGAGCACGTTGCAGGATTTCCTGTTCAAGCCGTTCGCGCCCCAGCTTGGGTCGTTGTTTCAGTTCCAGATCTTCGCGTTCGGCCAACGCCGGATCGTCGATGTCTTGGATATCAACATCCCAGTCATGGGACCGGATGATTTCCTCTAGATCGGTGGACGAGACCATGTCGCGCACCACGGAATCGATAATGTCATCGAGCCGTGAGCGGGCGCCATGTTCGTCGCGTACACTGCGCAGGAATTGCAGCGGATCGACAATCTGCCAGCGTGCTGTGGTATCGACAAGAATAAACTCACGGCCGAGTGTGGGGATTTGCGTCACGTCGCCGTCCCAGCTTAGCAAGCGTTTATCGAAACGTCGTACTTGCTGGTAAGGCATTTTGAAGTGTAATCCGGGGTCCACCACGACATCACCGCGCGGTTCGCCGAATTGAACGATGATGGCCTGATCGGCCTGATCCAGTACAAACAGCGATCGTGCAAGCAAAACGATGAGCACGATGAGAAGGATGATTGCTGTCGGGAAGATTTTTTTCATGATAAGATTCCTGGGTTCGTGCCGGTGAACGCTTGCGCTAAAATATACCGGCGGTGATGGGGGTCAGGGCTTGGTTGCGGGTCGGAGATCGAGCAGCGGCAAGGGCGCGGTTTGGTCTTGCTGGACGGCCAGGACCTGTCCGACGGCGGGCAGGACATCGCTGATGGTCTCCAGGTAGAGCCGGGTGCGGGTTACCTCGGGCGCCTCCCGGTATTCCTTAAGTACGGCGCTAAAACGCGTACTTTCGCCCTTGGCACGGTTGATCCGTTCGGTGGCATATCCTTCGGCTTCGGCGATGCGCCGCAGCGCGGAACCCCTGGCACGCGGGATTTCCTGGTTGAAACGCTTCCGGGCTTCGTTGATACTCCGTTCGAGTTCCTGGCGGGCTTCATTGACCTCGTTATATGCCGGCTGGACGCGGGCCGGCGGCACCACATCCTGCAATTCAACCGTAATCACGTGAATACCGGATTGATATTGATCCATGGTCCGTTGGATTTCCTCGCGGGCCTGTTCCTGCATATCGACCCGGGCGACCGTCAGAACGTCGGCGCCGAGCCGGTTGCCGACCACGCGGCGCATTACCGATTCGGAAATATCGCGCAGGGTACGTTGGGGTTCGCGGATTTTATAGAGAAAATCCACCGGCTCATTAATGCGATATTGTACAACCCATTCCAGATCGATAATGTTAAGGTCACCGGTCAGCATCAGCGATTCGTCTTCAAAGGTTCGCTCACTGTATCGTGTGCGTCCGTCACGGACGCCGATGCTGCGGAACCCGAATTCTTCCTTCAACACCCGTTCGGTGGCCACGGTCTGGGCCTGCTCGATACCGAACGGTAGCCTGAAATGCAGTCCCGGATCGGTAATTCTGATGACCGCGCCGAAACGTTTGACGACGGCGCGTTCTTCCGGTTGGACTGTGTAAACCGAGGTCAGCACACCGATTACGATAACGATGACCAAGGCGATGGCCGGCAGCGCAGTCACCGGTGGCATGGGATAGGGATATGCCTTTTGCCACTGATCTTTTATGTTGCGATTCATGGAATCTCCTTTAGGTTTATTCAATCATAGCCGTGTTCGGTGCCGGGGAAATCGCCGCGCCGCACATCGTTGCAGTAGGCCGTGAAGGCCTTGGCGGTTGCCTGGCCCAGCTCGGCGTAGCGGCGGGCAAAGCGGGGTGTCGCCTCCGGTGGCGTCAGGCCAAGCAGATCGTGCGATACCAGGATTTGTCCATCGCATGCCGGGCCGGCACCGATGCCGATGGTGGGCACTCCGGCCAGCCGGGTCAGTTCGGCGCCCATGGTTTGGGTCACGCATTCCAACACGACGGCAAACGCACCGGCATCGATTACAGCCGCCAAATCATCCTTCAATTTTTTCACGTCGGCAGTGTCGCGACCCTGCACTTTGTATCCGCCCAGCGTATGAATACTTTGCGGCGTAAGCCCGATATGGCCCAGGACGGGAATACCGTTGCTTACCAGGTGGCGGATTGTGCCGGCACGCGCCGCACCGCCTTCGATCTTGACGGCGCCGGCGCCGGCTTTTTGAATGAAGCGCCCGGCATTTCGCAGCGCTTGTTCCAGCGACAGATGATAAGATAGAAACGGCATATCGGACACGACCAGGGCTTGGGACACACCGCGCACGACGGCCGCCGTATGATGAAGCATGGTCCGCATGGTTGCCGGCAGGGTATTGGCGTAACCCAGAACCGTCATGGCCAGTGAATCGCCGACCAAAATCAAATGCATTCCGGCGTCATCCGCCAGGCGCGCGGTCGCCGCATCGGCGGCCGTAACGCAGGCGATTTTTTCGCGGTTCTTGCAACCGCTGACGCGCGCCGCCGTCCAGACTGTCGGTTTCTTGGTGTTCATAGACGGTTTCCTTTACCGGAGAGCCTTGAATTGCCAGTCGATCCCCCGTTTTGTCAAGTACCTCTCAAACTGTTGTTCATTGTTAAAGCATATCCGGTAAGGACTTGCATCGAAGCGCTCACACCGTTCGTCGTCGTTGTTGTGTTCACGGCAAATACGCGGTCGCCGGTCATAAATCCGGCAACGGTTATCGGGTTGCAGTTCGCGGCAGGGGGTTTGAAATTCAATAAACCATTGTCCGCTGCGGTCAATATATACCGTCACATTCTGATGCAGCAGAAACCAGCGGATATGGTCGTAATCGCGTTTGCTGCGCGGCCGGTCGAGTTCGGTCGCGATATAACGGCAGCACCGACCGTCGCAATCGTCGCAGTCGGATTTTGACGACGTGGCATCATGGGACGGGGTTTGAGTCATAAATGCAATCTTGGTTTTCGTGAAACGCTAAGTCTGCAGCTTGTGTTCATCGATTTTCTTTTCAAGGTCAGCCGGACTGATTTTGAGGGTTTGCGCCACTTTCTGCTTATCGCCACCTTCATTCTGGAGCGCGCGTTCGATTGATTTCTTCTCTTTTTCGCGCAGTAAAAACGCTTTCAGGGACTTGGCGCGATAGGCATCCGCCTTGCTGGTTTTCCCCGGTATCCGGGTTGCGCGCTGCTTCAACCCTTTGATCATGGCCGGCGGCAACCCTTCTTTACCCAACGTGTCCTTGGTGAAGGCAAGCGCGTGCTTGATTACATTTTCCATCTCACGCACATTTCCCGGCCAGCTATATTGCTGGAGGATGGCGCATGCTTCCGGGGTTATCGTAGGCAAGCGCCGGCCTTCGCCGATAATCTGGCGCAGCGAATGGAATACAAGCGGCAGAATGTCTTCCGGCCGCTGACGCAGGGGTTTGATTTCGATCGGCAAGGCGCTTAGCCGATAGTAGAGATCCTGACGCAGTTGTCCCTTTTCGACCAACGCGTCCAGCGGCATTATGCTGGAGGTTATCAAGCGTACATTGAGCGGTACCGATCCATCCCCGTCACAGGTCGGTATCTTTTTTTGCTGCAGAACATTCAACAGCCGGTCCTGTATACTGAGCGGCATGGCATGAATACCTTCAATATAAAAGGTTCCGCCTTGTGCTTGCTCAAAAGCGCCGGCCTGCGCTGCTCGGTTGCCTTCCGCCGGCGCCCCGAAAAGCGTTCGTTCCAGGATTGCCTCCGTCATTTCGGTGCAATTACAATGTTCGAACGGTTTATCGCGGCGTTTACTGATCACGTGAATTGTTTTTGCAATCATGGATTTGCCGACGCCGTCCTCGCCCAGGATCAGAACCATCACCTCGGTTTGCGCAACCCGCTCAACCATTTGGCAAACCTGGCGCATCGATTCACTGGCCGCCACGATGTTTTCGAATCGGTAATGTTCTTGTGTCGGCTCGCCGACCTCGCTGCTGCGTGTAGCGCCAGCCTCGATTGCCTTTTGAACGGAGACAAACAGTTCATCGACTTTGAACGGTTTGGTCACGTAGTCGAAGGCGCCGAGTTTCAGCGACTGGATCGCTGTTTCCACCGAGGCATAACCGGTTAACATGATCACCGCCATTTCCGGCTGGCGGTCATGAGCCCGCTTCAGCAATTCCATGCCGTCTACCGGGGTCATATGTATATCTGAAAGCATCAGATCGAACTGGACGGTATCGAGTAATTGAATGGCCTGGTTGCCATTATCAACCGCCGTCACATCATAGCCTTCGGTCTTGAGCAGGGTGCTGAGCACATTCAACGTGCTCGGCTCGTCTTCAACTATCAAAATTCTTGTCATACACCCGTCCGCCAATTACATTGTGACGACTTCACCGAGCTGGAAGATCGGCAGAAACATCCCGACAAGGATGCCGCCCACGATAACCCCCAAAAAAACCATTAAAAACGGTTCGATCATGGATGTCAAGCCCGCCAGTGCTGTTTCGACCTCGTCATCATAGAAATCGGCAATACTATCCATCATTTCATCAATACTACCGGTTTTTTCACCGGCCGCCATCATGCGCACCATCATTCCGGGAAACACCGGGTTGTTTTGCAGCGCTACCGAAAGTAGTTCCCCGCTTTCCACCCTTGTCTGGGCGCGGTTAACCACGCCGGCCACCACTAGGTTGCCGGTGGCTGCGGCGACGATCTCAAGGGCGCTTAAGATCGGAACGCCGCTACGCAGTAACTGGGCAAAGGTGCGCGCGAAACGGGCCATGGCAACTTTTTGCAATAATGGCCCGAAAACCGGCATTCGTAGCTTGAAACGATCCATCGCCATGGCGCCCGATGGCTGTTTGGTCCAGTAACGGAAAACAAAAAACGCGACTACTAAGGCCGGGAAAACGTAAAGACTATAGGCCCGGAACCCGTCACTAAGCGATATCAAGAACTGGGTAGGCGCCGGCAGGGTGGCGTCAAAGTCCTCGAACATTTCGGCAAAAACCGGCACGATAAAGAGAATCATAGCCACCGCCAGCGCAATCGAAATGCAAAAAACCACTGTCGGATAGGTCATGGCCGATTTGACCTTGCGTTTGAGCTTGGCGCTGGCTTCAAGAAAGGTGGCTACCCGGCCGACCGTCTCGGCCAGTTGACCGCCCATCTCACCACTGCGCACCATGCTGATATAGAGACTGTCGAAAACCGACGGATAATTGCGTAGCGCTTCGGAAAACGCGGCGCCACCCTCGATGGACTGCTGCAAACCACCGATTACGGCCTTGAAATTCGGATTTACCGCCTGTTCCCGCAACGCGTCCAAGGTGGCCACAATCGACATGCCGGCACCCAACATGGCCGATAATTGTCGGGAAAAGCCCGGAAGTTCTTTGTTCACGATCTTTCGCGCGCCGGGAACCGAGCGCCGACGTACCATCGGTTGTTTTTTGTCGCGCCGTCCGGTTTGGGTGGACTTCGTTTTCGACTTTTCGGACGCCGCGTTGGGCCTGTTGCGCACCAGAGGACTCATAATACATTCCTTAACAAAAGGCGCTACTCGCCGCCGGTAACCGCCAAGACAGCTTCAATGCTGGTTATGCCTTCCCGCACCAGATTCAAACCACCCTGTTTGAGCGTTATCATGCCGCGCTCTTCTCCCAAACTCCGTATCTGGGAACTGTTCTCGCCTCGCAAAACTGCTTCCCGAATTTTCTCATCAACCAACAGGACCTCCATAATCGCTCCCCGCCCCTTGTACCCGAGATTGTTGCATTTGGGGCATCCCTTGGCCGTAAAGACCGTGTGACCCTCGAAAAAGTCCGAGGGTATCTTGTTGACTTCAAGAATTTCGGGATCGATCGTTTCGGTCTTCTTGCAGGACGGGCAAAGTTTGCGGTAAAGCCGTTGAGCCTGGGCCAGAACCACGGAGTTAGCCAGTAAAAAAGGTTCAATCCCCATCTCGACCATGCGCGTCACCGCGCCCGCTGCATCGTTGGTATGCAACGTACTTAACACCAAGTGCCCGGTCAACGCGGCCTTCACCGCAATTTCAGCAGTTTCACCATCACGAATTTCGCCCACCAGGACAATGTCCGGATCCTGACGCAAAATTGAACGCAAGGCCGACGCAAATGTCAACCCAACCTGCTCATGCATCTGCACTTGATTTATGCCGGCCAGTTGGTATTCAACTGGATCTTCGCAGGTAATGATGTTGACGTCCGACTGATTCAACTCCTGTAAACACGAGTAGAGCGTCGTCGTCTTGCCGCTGCCCGTCGGGCCCGTCACCAAAATAATGCCATGCGGCTGGCTGATCGCATATTGCATTGCTTTTTCCGATACCGGATCGAGTTTCAGTGATGCCAGATTCGGCATCAACGAACTCTTGTCCAGCGTCCGCATCACAATTTTTTCACCATGCACGGTTGGCAGAACACTGACGCGTAGATCAATTTCCTTGCCCAAAGCCTTGATCCGGAAGCGACCGTCCTGGGGAATCCGGCGTTCGGCTATATTCATGTCGGACATAATCTTGATCCGCGACGTGACCGCTGCCTGCATGTTCTTGGGAGGGCTGGGGGCTTCGACCAGAGCACCATCAACCCGGTAACGCAAACGCAATTGATTCTCCATCGGCTCCAGGTGAATATCACTGGCTTCTGTACGGATGGCTTCCAGCAGGATCATGTTCACCATCCGGATAACCGGCGCGCCCTCAGCGCTTTGCAACATTTCTTCCAAATTCTCTTCTTCATCCTGCTTTTCACGATCCACTTCCACATCGCCGGACTCGTCTTGCATGACCGTGGCCATGTCCAGTCCGTTCGATTGCTTGACAAATACCTGGCTCATGACATCAAGGACTTCCGACTCCAAGGCAACCAAAGGCATCAAATCGCAACCGGTGAGCGTCCGCAATTCGTCCTGCCCCATGATATCAAACGGATCCCCTAAAGCCACGGTCAAAAGACCCTGGGACTCAAATAAAGGAAGCATCTTCAGCTTTTTCCAGAGCTCTTCAGGTACCCGTTTAAGCAGTGCGGGGTCGGGCGTAAAACGCGCAAGCCGGATCGGCGGCATGGCCAGATATTCCGACATCGCCAATATCATGTCCGGCCCGGAAACAATTTTTTTCTCCAGCAGGTATTGCTCGATATTACCGCCGGAGGCAACCACCGCTTCCTCCGCCTGTGCGAGCGTCTCGGCATCAATTGCGCCACGACGCATCAAAACATCCGTCAATTTGCGTTTGCTGTTTTGAACGGCCATCGCCTCTACCTCTTTTAGGCGAATTATCAAGGACCCTGACCACCCTGCCGACAACGCATTCGGTCGCCTTGCAGGGCTTTGTCCTCATAATTCCCATTGATTGTTTATCAAAAAAACGCTAACATGTCCAGCTTGGAAAATGATACGGATGTTTTCCAAGGGAAACGGCCGTTATCGTCATCGGACACGCACACCCAAATCTGTAACATGCATCAAACTAACGATTTGCGTATACGAGTACGGCACGGTGGGACGACTGCCCATGCCGAATCCCGGAGCAATGGGGTTTATCAGCGCAATCTTGTCTTCAACCGTGAACCGTGAATCATGAACGTCCCCTCGAACCAGGATACCATCGCCGCGATTGCAACCGCAGCCGGAGAATCGGCGATCGCCATCGTTAGGCTTTCGGGTCCGGAATCCTTTACCATCGCGGACCGGATTTTTGCATGTCGTGCCCCCAAACCATCGCAAAGGCCGCCGCGTACCTTTATTTTTGGCCATGTTATGGACCACGACTCGCTTGGTGCCAACGGGAACCCAAGGCGTATCGATGAAGCTCTGCTGTTGCTTTTCCAGGCACCCCATAGTTTTACCTGTCAGGATGTGGTCGAGTTTCAGTGTCATGGTGGCATGATGTCAGCGCAACGCATCTATCGGACGCTGCTGGCCCAGGGGGCCCGCCCTGCCGAACCGGGTGAATTTACGCGCCGCGCCTTTCTCAACGGCCGGATCGACCTGATCAAGGCCGAAGCGGTGATCGATATGATCAATGCCCAAACACAGCGCGCCGCAACCGTGGCTGCGGAACAGCTCGACGGCTGTCTAAGTCAAGCCATGGAAGAGCTTTACGACAATATTATGCTTGTGCTGGCCGAAATTGAAGCGCGACTCGATTTTCCCGAGGACGATATGCCGCCGTTAGAAGAAGAGCACTGGCGACCCGTTTTGTCGCGAACGATCGAAACCCTCGAGAAGCTGCTGGCTACCTGGGATCAGGGACGCAGGGTCCGGCACGGAGCCGTCGTCGTGATTGCCGGCTGCGTCAATGCCGGCAAATCGACCTTGCTGAACAGCTTGCTGGGCCGCGAGCGTGCGATTGTCAGTGCCCAACCGGGCACCACGCGCGACAGTATTGAAGAAGGCTTCGTTTTGAACGGAATTCCGATTCGCTTGATGGACACCGCCGGATACCGCCAAACCGGATGCGGCATCGAAAAAGAAGGGATGGCACGATCCGATCATTTGCGCCGGACCGCTGACGCCTTGCTTTATGTGATCGACGCTTCGGAACCCTTGCGAGAACGCGATCGCCGGAACCTTGCCGAAGCTCCTCTCGATCGAACCGCGCTGGTATTCACTAAAATTGATCTGGGGATACGAATTGAGCAGACGGATTATCCGGAGTTGCCGGCGGTTTTTACAAACTTGACTGCACCCGCTGAGCGCGCTGAATCGGTCAAAAACCTGCTGGCCGGTATTTTGGCTTGCGGCGCCGAGAATCTGGAGGGCACGCCGCTTATAGCCGAACGTCACCGTAATCTATTGCAGCGCAGTCTTTTATGTATACGTGAAGCTGCTTGCTTATTGGAGCTGGACGAGGGCTCACATGTTCCTGCCACGATCGTCTTGCGCGACGCCTTGTCCTGTCTCGATGAGTGCCTCGGCAAAACATTCAGCGACACCCTTTTGGATACGGTATTTTCCAAATTCTGCATCGGAAAGTAAACCATGGTCTATGATTTCGACATAATCGTTGCCGGCATCGGTCATGCCGGATGCGAAGCCGCCCTGGCCGGTGCCCGGATGGGGTTATCGACTGCGCTGGTCACTTTCGACGCGCAGGCGGCGGCTCGCATGTCTTGCAACCCGTCGGTCGGCGGCATGGCCAAATCGCATATTGTTTTTGAACTCGATGCTCTGGGCGGCGAAATCGCACGCAATACAGATTACAGCGGCATCCAGTTTCGTGTCCTGAACACCCGAAAAGGACCGGCAGTCCAATCCAATCGCGTACAGTGCGACAAACCTGCCTATACCCTCCGCATGGGGCAGATTCTTTCCCAAACCGGCGGCTTGAGAATTATTCGTGGTGAAATCGTGGAGTTGTTGATCCGGCATTCACGCTGTGAGGGTGTACGCCTTGCGGACGGCAGCAAGATCAGCGCCCGAGCAACGATTTTGACTTGCGGGACCTTCCTAGGTGGCTGTATGCATATCGGCAATCGCCAAATCGCAGGTGGCCGACTTGGCGAAGCGGCATCGCTTAAACTGGGCCGTCAACTCCAGGAACTGAACTTCGGGATCCGGCGCCTTAAAACAGGCACTCCGCCACGACTGCATCTTGACAGTATTGACCGAAGCCGCATGCAGGAACAACCCGGATGCGTTCCTGCGCCTTTCTTCTCCATGATGGCAAGGCGCGAATTGTTCCACGTGGAACAATCAACCGCAGACTCGAGCGACGCACCCTCGCACGACACCAAGCCGCCGGGGCCATTGCGGCCCTGGTCGCCGGGAACCTCGCAATTGTCTTGCTGGATCACCCATACCACTGCCCGGAGCCACGAGATCGTGCATCAAAGCCTGAAGCAAAGCGCACTGTATGGCGGCGCGATTTCCGGAACCGGCGTGCGCTATTGTCCGTCGATCGAAGACAAAATCGTGAAGTTCCCGGATCGGGATTCCCACCATGTATTTATTGAGCCCGAAGGCCGCGAAGTGCTCGAAATGTATCCTAACGGCATTTCCAACAGCTTGCCTGAAAAAGTGCAGCATGATCTGGTGCATTCCATCCCGGGGTTGGAAAACGCCCGCTTTTTGGCGCCGGGCTATGCCATCGAATACGATGCCATCGATGCAACCCAATTAATGCCGACACTTGGAGCAAAGCATATTGAGGGCTTGTATTGCGCCGGACAGATCAACGGTACGACCGGATACGAAGAAGCCGCCGCCCAAGGCTTTATGGCCGGGGTTAACGCAGCCTTGGCCATCCGCAACGAACCACCTTTCATACTGCAGCGCAACGAAGCCTATATCGGCGTGCTGATCGACGATCTGGTGACCAAGGGAACCGACGAACCCTACCGCATGTTTACCTCACGTGCCGAATATCGACTTCATTTACGACAGCATAATGCGCGATTCCGTTTGCTTGATGCGACACGCCGACTGAATATTGCCCCTCCCGAGGATTGGCAGGAAACCGAACAGTTTGCCGCCGTGCTCGAAAAAGAACAGGAGCGCTTGCGCACAACCTATGAGGGTAACGCCAACTTGGCAAAAATTTTAAGCAGACCGGGCATGCACTACAGCGACCTTCCCGGTAAACCGCCGACCTTGCACCCGGAAGTGCGGCGCGAAATCGAAACCCTGACCAAGTATGCGGGATATATCGAACGCGAAGACCGTCAAATCGCACGCTTCAGCGAATGGGAAACAGTTGTCATCCCTAAATGGCTTAAGATTCTCAATATCAAAGTGTTACGATATGAAACCCGTGAAAAACTCGCCCGTGTCCAGCCAATCAATTTGGGACAAGCGGGACGAATTCCCGGGATCAGTCCGGCCGATATCGCCATTCTTGCTACACTGATCCGCCAAGGCCAAATGGAAAACCAAACCGATCTGGCGGAGGTGGATTGTCGCGCGTAATCGTCGACCGGATTAGTGCCTTAGGCATCTTCTCTCAAACCAGACGCCTTCAGCATGGAGAAACGTTCCGGTGTCAGGAACTGATCAAGGATACGGGAGGCTTTTATGGCGGTTATATCGTCGGCTGGGCTGGATCGCACGCTCCGGTAGGTTCGCAACAGTCGCTGCAAAAATGCCTTGGAACCGTAGGCGTTCTCAATCCGTAACGCATTCGTGGTGACGACGTCGGCGGCTGGCAGCTTGAGCAGCGTATCCGGCGATCCAATCCGATGACGCAGGCCACTATTATCAATGATGTTGTTCAAAACCTGTTGCTGGGCGGTTTCGTCCAATCGTCCGAAGTCGGTAGCTTGATTTCCGAGCGTTTCCGCAACCAGGGTATCGAAATCGCTGGTTTCTGGCGAGCGGCCGTAGGCCAGGCAGGTTTCGCCATAGGCATCGCGCAAACGGCCGGCGAAAGCCGGCCCGTCAAAGGCCGTCCGCGGTACGTCCAGTCGCGAATACAGATTCTCAAGATTAATGCCGGCCCGGCTGAAATCGTCGGTGATTTCAGGCAGGTTACGACCTACCACCGCGCGGCCTTGCAGCCATGGTTCCACGAATCCCAGGCCGAAACCTTCGGTAATGCTTGTGCTGAGCGCGGCGCGCGACTGTCGCAACAACGTTCGCAACGAGGTGCCGCTGCCGCCGACATCGAAATCAATTGGCAGATCGAGCGCCCGGCTCTGTTCGACCCAGAAGGTATACATCGGACGCTGTTCGGGATTCTTTGGCGCCATGGTGACCGCGAAGCTGGCAGCGCCCTCAAATAAGGCCGCCAGCAGCAGGCATTCACCCAGGTTCTTGCGCCGGATACCGCGGACTGGATAAAGATAGTATGTTCCAGTGGCCGGCGGTAAAGGTTCCGTGCCCACGACTGGGTTTGGAAGGTAATGGGTTTGGGTATCCGGCACGCCGGCCGCTTTCAGGATATTCCGGTCGCGGCGGTTAAGCAGCGCGTAATGGACATGCGCACCGCGGGGATAAAGGACATCGCCCGGGTCCATTCCGTGTTCGCCGATGATGCGGCAGATCCGTTGGTAAAGCGCTGGACGTCCGTCTTCGGCAAAATCGTGAATTTGCAGTAACAGCGGCTGACCGGCGCGCGCCAGTTCGTAAACGGCCCAGGTCAAGGCGGGGTTTTTGCCCAAACTATGATTATGGATGTGCCAGATATCCGGCGGCCCGCCCAGGGCTTGCGCGGCAGTACTTTCCAGCGCTTCGCGTAATACCCGGCCGGCGGCCGGCACATCGTCCGGCACCCCGTAGCCCAAGCCTGGGACCACCATCGTTTGATCCGTCGCCAAATCGCCGTCGCCAGCCGGCGGTTCACCGGCAAGCACGACCGAACAGATACCGGCTTGATCAAGCATTTTGTGCGACATGCCGATGACCCGGGTTACCCCGCCGGGATGTAGATGATAGTGGACCGTCGCGATCCGTTGAATATTCATATCACACTTTCCCCCGCAATCAGATTGGCAGATTCAATCGGTTGACGGCTTTGAAAAAACGCGCGTTCGCTTAACGCATACCGCTTTCTTGTCGCGATCCGTATGATGGCAAAATAATAACAGCATGTCAAAAACTTCAGGGAAGTCCCAAAATTGCGGACTGAAGATTGTCGATTGATGATTTATCAAAACAGGGCTGAAGAGCACGTATTTTTACGAAGCGTGCGACATCATGACATGCTTGATGGTCGGAATCGGCGCATATTTACCTAACGCGCTTGTTTTCAGCAACAAATCGAAAATCATAAATCAACAATCCGCAATCCTGGCTTTGAAGTTTTGCCATAAGCATTTTGCCAAGCCGGCGTGATCGTTTGCGGCGAAGCCATAATGCATCGCCAGATAGATATTTTGTGACCGACCATTTCGCCCCTGCGGATCGATTAAGTTGATCGACGAAGGGTATCCGAGTAAGGGTTTCGAGGAAGTGTGCGTTTAAGCGTACGGTTAAGCGTCCATAGCGTGCGAAGCCACACTTAC
>PXCX01000135.1 GCA_003565195.1 PVC group bacterium
CGGCGCGATTGATGTAGGCCGCCGGCATCCCTCGCGTATCGCGGGCCACTTTTTTCAACGGCACACAATCGTACACCGCCTTATAACGTTTCGTGGGCGCGCGCCGGATGACGATCGAACCGCTGTTCGTTTCTGCCGCGACGCCATAACGTACCGCCAGCCGGCCGACGGTACGCGCTTCCAATGCATCCACTTCGGAAACGACACCCGCGAACGAACGCTGCAAATAGCCGAAGGTATCAGCACGTACCCGGTCAATCCCGGTTTTTTGTTTCACGGCGTCCGCCAGATAATCACCCAGCGCCCCGCTGCCGCCCAATTGCGGGTTTCCGTGCGAATCCTTGCCCGTGATAAATTTGGACGCTATCAACTTTCCCGAAGCATCACGAATACCTTCGGACACCGCAACAACACAACGTCCCCATTTTTTGTTTGCGGCCGCGACATCGGCGCAGAACCGGTCGAGTGAAAACGGCCGTTCGGGCAGGTAAATCAAGTGCGGCCCGCTATCCGGCGCCGTGCGCGCCAAGGCGGAGGCCGCCGTTAGGAACCCGGCATCGCGTCCCATGATAATATCGATTTTAACGCCCTTCAATGCCCGGCTATCCAAATCATCCCCGATCAAGGCGCAGGCCACGAATCGTGCCGCACTGCCATAACCGGGAGTATGATCGTTTTCGCGCAAATCGTTGTCTATCGTTTTGGGGATATGATAACATCTCAGATCGAACAATGCGGCCGTGGCTTGCTCGTTGAGAATATGGGCCGTCTCGGCCGAATCGTTGCCGCCGATATAAAAGAAATAACGGATATCATGTTTTTTGAATACTTCAAAAATCCGTTCGCAATCATCCGCGGTCGGTTTGCGGCGCACACTACCCAGGGCCGCAGACGGTGTCCCGGCCACCGCTTCAAGATTCGCGTTTTTTTCGCGACCTAAATTAACAAACTGTTCCTCGATGATCCCCTTGATCCCGTGACGAGCGCCAATGATCCTGCGAATGGTCGCGCTTGCTTTCGCCTCCAGAACGGCGCCCACCAGACTTTGGTTGATGACCATCGACGGACCGCCGCTTTGCGCAATCAACATGTTTCCTTTTAGCAACGCCATGAAGCTCCTCCTTAGTGCCTTATTCCGGCATATGTACGCAAAAAACAAAAAAGCCGATAATCGACGGTATCTGAGTGCGTGGGCATTGCGGGCAAAACCCGCCTTATAACTTTCACGCCAGCAACCGATGGACCGCCAACGCGATATAGCGGGCACCACGATACAAGTATTCCAGTTGCGCTGTTTCATCGGCGCCATGCGCTTTTCCGGGCGTGCCCGACCCGACTCCCAGCACCGGTTTTTTCAATATTCTCGACAGATGGGCGGCATCGAACCAGGCGGGCATGGAACGGACCGGCACCTCTCGTTGCGCCAGTTCGTGTACCGCGCCGATTACGGTTCGTGAGTATTTATCGTCGGCCGCACTGTAAAACGGGTAAGCGTCCTTGAGCCATTCCACCTTAACTGGTTTTTCCTTGAACCAGGCATCGTGTTCCGCAAGATTTGCAAGCAGGGTTTCAAAACGCTTACGAATAACGGCGCCGTTCCAGACGCCGTTGGTTTGTTCGGCGGCGCGGGCATCCTCGACAGCATACGCAATATTGAGCTGTAACTCCGCGACGGACGGCACGATGGCCGGCAGGGTGCCGGAACGGAAGATCCCGAGATTAACGCGACAATCGGGATTTTTTTTCAGATGTTGCGCGGCGAACCTGTCGACAGCTTGTTTTACTTGGAACGCTTTATCAATGGCGTTAACCGTCGTGCCCCCGCCGGCCGCATGGCCGGCCCGCCCGTATACGCTGACCTTGGGCGTTACAATCCCGTTGCAACCGTTGTGTATTGCTCCCGTGCAGTCGTCGAGACAAATGCAAAAATCCGCCGTAATCCCGGCCAGGCAACAGGCCAGCGTCCCGGCGCCGGCACCGTTACATTCTTCATCGACGACCGATTCCAGAATCAGCCGGCCGTTCAAGGCGCCGGCATGCTCTTTCAATGCCGCAAGGGCGGTAAGTCCCACCGCCAGATTGCCCTTGCTGTCGCTGGAACCGCGCCCGTAAATCAATCCGTCCCGTACTTGCGGATCGAATGGATCGAAGGCCATCCCCTCAACGCCCACCGTATCCATGTGCGTATTCAGAAGGATGGTCGGACCACCGCTGCCGAACTGCCATTCGGCGACCACGTTTTCACGGTCTCTCCAGCAGCGACCCGCAGTCCCGATCATACCGGCCTGCAGGTACACATCTTCGGGAACCGGGATTTGACGCACGCTGCCGCCCAGGCCGTGACAGGTTTGGGCATACCATTTCTGCCCTTCGGCTTCAATGCCGGCGGATGCATCCCCCGAATACGGGTTGACGGTGGGGATCGCAATCAGATCGCGTGTCCATGCCAATTGTTGATCGCGCAGACGATCGACAGTGGTCAACAAATCTTTTTCAGGCTGATTCATGATGGCAACGACTCCGGTTTGGTGGGCCTAAGATTCCGCGCAAGTAATGGGAGATAAAGCGTGAACGCCAGCGGGATACCGATCCCGCGCACCATCAATCCGGACCACACCGCATTGATCGCGAACGCCAACAATGCGCCGGCAACCCCGATCCGAATGGCGCAAGCCAGCGGCGCCGTTCCGTCATCATCACGTAACGCGACGGTCGCGCTTTGCAACAGCATGCCCGCAAAACCGAGCAGACCCAGCAAACCGACGGTCGATAAAATCACCAGATAGGTGTTATGCGAATCGGGTTCGGTGATATTGATATTGACCTGGGGAAGATACCCGTAATACATACCTATATCATGTTGAAAATTGCCGGCGCCCACCCCGATCAACCAGCCCAACGGATTGATCCCGGCGCCCCATGCGTCGTCCACCTGAAGCCATTCCATGCCGCCGATAATCAACGGTTGTTCGTTCCACATGGTCAATGCGCCAAGCCATTCGGTATAGCGTGCCGATAATCCGCCATCGGCTTCAAAAACGCTGATCGATTGCTGCAGGATTTCAAGGTTAGGGCGCGGCATGCGCGGGACAGCAAGCAGAAAAAGCAACAACAACCCCGCGAGCGTGATAACTGCCGCGCCACGGCTCCGGCAGAGTGCCACGAACGGCAGCGCGATTATCAGCGCCAGAAAGGTCGCGCCCGATAAATTCACCAAAAAACCGGCCGTGACGACGGCGATTAACGCCGCTCCCCAGCGCCGGTCGACACCGCCGAAAAGCACGATGGCAAACAATAACGGCAATGTCAACGCCAGATATCCGCCGAGAATATTCCGATTCCCGAACGTCCCGCGAACCGAGAAAGCCGCCACTTCCGGATGAAGATATTGGGCGCAAGCCAACGCCACCACCGCAACCGCGGCAAACCCGTGAATGCCAAGCGCCCAGCGCGTGCTACGCGGCGCATCGAAAACATTAAGAAACAGGATGCCGGCAACCAGAAAGTATTCGGAGACCTGCACGAGTTCTTTCAAGGCATCGACCTTATGGCCGGCACGCATGATCGAAAGCGCCACCGCGAACACAAAAAACAGAGCGGTGGCCAACGGCGGTTTGAAGCGCAGCGACCGCCGACCCGCTATCAACCAAACGCTCCAAAGCAGAAACAACCCCCAAATCAAAGGATCGACCGGCGACAGGTTGTAACCGGCAACATTGATCGAAGCCTGGGTGGGCGAAATCAGCAAGCCCAGCAGCAGGCCATAGCGTAAGACGAGATTTACACGCGCGTCCCATGAATGCATGCAAGTTGCCATGTTTACGTTCCGCCGTTATTCCGCGGCTGCATTCTTTTCGTCAGCAACTTCGTCCGGGGCAATTCTGACGTTGACTTCCTCAATGCCCATCGGCACTAAACGCAGGTTACGCGTAATCAGGATTTGATCCAGGCGCGCGCCGTCTTCGCGATTAAGAACGCGCAAGGTATGCCGCCCCGGTTGCAGGGGCACCAACATTGCGCTCACCCAATGCCAGCTTTCATAGGTTCCGCCGCGACCGAAAACAAACGGTTGGTCATCATTCAGTATCCAGGTAAAGGAATTACCGCAACTGTTAGGCCACCACACGCGACCCCAGAAACGGTAACGGCCGGGTTGGGTAACCTCGAATTGATAGACCGCTTCGCCGGCCACTTCCGGCGGATCGCCGGCGCCTTCGGGAATCTCGATGAACTTGCCGCCGGATGCTTCGGCGGCCACTTTCTGATCCGCGGGATCTTCACCGCCATCCCATATCCGTACCGGCGCCTCGATTGATGTGGCGTCTTCCGCTTCGAAACACAGCGTCCCGGCACATACCGCGGCGGGCAACGTCACCAAAAATACGGCCAGCATGCAGCCGGCCCGCGAAACACGATCAGGTTGCGTTTTCATAGGGTCTCCTTCTCCAGTCTCCA
>PXCX01000173.1 GCA_003565195.1 PVC group bacterium
AAATATGCGCCGATTCCGACCATCAAGCATGTCATGATGTCGCACGCTTCGTAAAAATACGTGCTCTTCAGTCCTGTTTTGATAAATCATCAATCGACAATCTTCAGTCCGCAATTTTGGGAATAGGTTTGAAATATCGTCCGGTGCCTGATATGATGTTGGAAAGCAAGCGATTCGCCTTTGCCAAGCCTATGGCGTGGCGGGGCGAAGCGAAGGTTGCCCTTGGAGCGTGGTAGCCTGGCCGGAAACTGACAAAAACTTGTATATGTCATGAAGCTGAGAGCGTGCGACGTTACTGAATTCCGGGGACGATTATCTCATGTTGCGTCTGCTTTTGATTCGAACCAATAATATCGTGACCCTCAAGCGCCGGCGCCGGCGGGTCGCGCCGGACGGTCTATTGTTGTTGGGACCGCATTGTTTACAGCAGCATCTTTGCCAGCGCAAGGTTACCGATGATTTAAACCAATGTTCCCGGTGCGGTGGCTGTCGGGTTTCGGATATGCTCGGTTTATGCCATGAATACGGGTTGCGCGGTCATCTCGTTGGTGGCGGCCGGCGGGCTTTGGAAAAGGTGCGGCAGCCAGAAATCGCGGCGGTGATCGCCGTGGCTTGCGAGAAGGAATTGTGCGATGGTATCATGGCGGCATTCCCGAAACCGGTGCTGGCGGTGCCAAACCAATGTCCCAACGGTCCGTGTCGTGATACAACGGTTGATATTGCCGCGGTACGCGCCGCGATTGAAGCCTTGCTCGATCCGCGAAAACGGACTGCCGGATTGCCGATCAGTGAATCGGATGCTCGATCCCCGTAACACCCGACACGCGATATCCGACGTCTCAATCCTTATCGTGCGGATAACGTTTGTCGCCCACATCGTCCTGCAGCCGGTGTAATTCGGCTTTCAGGTCGATGACGGTTTGCCGGTAGGCAGGATCATGGATCAGGTTGTGCATTTCACGGGGATCATTGTCCAAATCGAATAACTCCCATTCAGGCGCGAGATCCGGTTGTTTTGTCGTGCCCGGCTGGTCAAGCGCATCGGCGTAATAATAGATGAGTTTATATCGCAGCGTACGGATACCGTAATGGGCGGTGGTATGATGGCATTGATCGCCGTGCATCCAGTAACGGTAATACATGGCCTGGCGCCAATCGGCCGGACATGCGCCCTGCAACAACGGCCGGAAACTACGGCCCTGCATCTCAGACGGAACGGGGACGCCGGCCAGATCAAGGAATAACGGCGCGAAATCGATGTTCAGCACGATGTCTTTGTTGATCGAGCCAGCCGGGATCTCCCGCGGGTATCGCATGATCAACGGCATGCGCAACGATTCCTCGTACATGAACCGTTTGTCATACCAGCCGTGATCGCCGAGGAAGAAACCCTGATCGGACGTGTAAACGATCAAGGTGTCGTCCGTCAATCCGTTGGCATCAAGATAATCAAGGATGCGGCCTACGTTATCGTCGATACCGGCGACCACGCGTAAATAGTCTTTGATATAGCGCTGATAAGCCCAGCTTCGCAATTCCGGTTCCGGCATATCCTCGGGAATATCGGCCTTGATATCTAGGGGATTCATATGTACGCCAATTCGCATGTGCGCTTCGGCGGCGGCTGCGGCGCGATTGACGTAATCGTCTTGCAGTGTCGGCGGTTCCGGGATGGTTTCGTTCAAGTACATGGCAGCGTGTTTCTCGTCGGGATACCATGGCCGATGCGGCGCCTTGTGGTGACACATTAGGCAAAACGGTTTTTCCGGATCGCGTTTGTCCATCCAGGAAATGGTCATATCTGTAATCAGATCGCTGACATATCCGGATACCGTCCGCCGGTTGCCGCCGCCCGGTCCTTTGAAAATGAATTCGGGATTATGGTAAAAACCCTGTCCTGGCAATACGGCCCAGTCATCAAAGCCGGAGGGACAATGTCGGGGCCCGACGCCGAGATGCCATTTCCCGAAAATGGCAGTTTGGTAACCTTGTTGCTGCAGATACTTCGGATAGGTTGCCAGCCGGTTATCCATTTTAGTTGCCAGCGTCGTGACACCGTTGACATGATTATAAGTACCGGTAAGAATGCCGGCCCGGCTGGGAGTGCAGATCGAATTAGTGCAAAAACAGTTGTCGAATCGCATGCCGCCGTCGGCAATCCGGTCCAAGTGCGGGGTCCGGTTGATGCGGCTGCCGTAGCAACTCATCGCGTGGGCGGCGTGATCATCGGACATAATGAACAAAATGTTGGGTCGTTTGTTTTTCATTGGTTGCCGGGCCGATACTGTATGATTAAATGATTCCGGAACACCGGTCGGCATGCAGGCATCCCTGAGCCTGCAAGCCTGCCTTGCTGCCGGTTCGTTTGTCATTACTGGCATGCATTGTATCAATTCTCACCATAAATACAAGTTTGCCAGATGCCCAGCGTCCTGAAGCGTCCTGTTGCGCTGACACTCTCGACATGCTATGCTGGCAGCTATCAAGTTCGCGCCACGATGGCAGCGGCGATTAGCGATGCGGCATCAGCTTCGCGTTCGATACCGACGCGATTTCTTATCATAAAAGGTATCTCAAACCATAATAATCCATGACAAACAATATCGATGTATCGCGGCCCAGTCAGATTCGCGATTTATTGAAGCGTACGGATTTCCATCCCAGCACGGCATTGGGTCAGAATTTTCTTGTCGATCGTAACGTCCTGGACCGTATGATCGAGGTGGCCGCGGTCACGCCATCCGAACGCGTGCTTGAAATCGGTCCCGGTCTGGGGGTTCTGACGGTGCCTCTGCTGGACCGGGCGGAACGCGTCGTTGCCGTGGAAAAGGATTCACGGCTTTATGGCTGGCTTTGCGAACGGTTGGCGGACCGGCCGAACGCCTGCTTTGTGCTGGGCGATTACCTGAAAGAAGCGGTGCGTAGACCGGATTTATTGACGGCGGACGCAGTCGTATCGAACTTGCCGTATGCGGTGGCGGCACGCATTTTGGTGGCGTTGGCGCTGGCACCGGTCCCGCCGCAACGCATGCTGGTAACCGTTCAAAAAGAGGTTGGGCAACGATTGACCGCTGTTCCGGGAACGCGCGATTACGGTCTGCTGACCGTCCTGATAGGCGATGTTTATACCGCCGAATTGATGCGAACGATCAGTCCAACTTGTTTTTACCCGGTTCCCGCGGTCTGGTCCGCCGTGATCCGGCTGCGTCGGCGTTCGGAAACCGCGATGGTGCAACGGTCGCCACATTGGTTGCCGCTTGTGCGGCATGCGTTTTCACGACGCCGTAAACAAATGACGGCCATTTTGCTTGATGCACCATGGAAACGGCGCCCGGAACGGCGACAGGCGGTTGAATGGCTGCAAGCCGCCGGAATCAAGCCGTCTGCCCGGCCTGAAACGGTTGGCATTGAACAATGGCGTCGCCTGGCTTTACAGTTGGGATCGTTAGCTCCGTATTTGGATTAACGCCAACGTTCCCGCCAACAGACAGTAGATGCCGAATGCCCAGAACCAGCCGCTCTTCAATACGCGCAGCAGAATGCTTAAAGCGACGTATCCGACTCCGGCCGACACGATCATTCCGAATAAAAGCATTGGCAACGACCATCCGCTAGCGCTTGCAGTATGCAGATCGCGCACCATCAGTAACGTGGTCCCGCAAAGTACGGGGATCGATAGGACGAACGAAAATTCAGCGGCATCCTCCGGGCTCAATCCAAGACGGCGTGCGGTGGTAATGGTGGCACCTGAGCGGCTGATACCCGGCAAAATCGCCAACGCTTGCGAAAACCCGATCGTCAGCCCAGTATACCAATTCAACGATTTTGCGTCATGACGCGGCCACAGTTTTGAGGAGAGCAGGATCAAACCCGTAACTATCAGGAAAAAGCCGGTTGACGCCGGTGCATCGAAACGCCGCGCAAGCGGTTCCCGGAACAGCAGCCCGATGGCGCCAGCCGGTATGGAAGCCAGCAAGATCAGCCCCGCATAACGGCGGCCCTCGCCGCCGGTTGTGAAAAACGATACCGTTAAATCGGTCAGACGGCGCCGGAAAAAAAGCACGATCGAAATCAGACTGCCGGCATGCAGTACCAGTTCCAGCAATAATCCGGGAGCCGCAACCCCAAGCCAATGCTGGGCCAGAACTAAATGGCCGCTGCTGCTCACCGGCAAAAACTCGGTGATTCCCTGCAGAATCGCCAGAAACAACATTGTCAACCATGAATTGTACATTAAAGCGCTCCCGGTATCTTGGCCTAAAAACCATGCAGGATATCACACAAGCCGTCAAAAACGCAATAAAAGGCTGAAAGTCCTGAAGTTTTGCAATAAGGGGCTGATCTTCTTAAATTCGCGCCGCGATGCGGCGCTGTGGAGTGCGGCGACCTGGCGCCGCTTTTATTGCCGCGACC
>PXCX01000021.1 GCA_003565195.1 PVC group bacterium
ATAACAAGGAAAATGGTGGGCGCTACAGGATTTGAACCTGTGACTTCTGCCGTGTGAAGGCAGCGTTCTCCCACTGAACTAAGCGCCCGTATCCAAGGACAATTTGCCTCAATGCAATGCCTGAGAAGTATAACGATCTGTGACCTGGTGTCAAACCGAAAATGAAGGGATGGAAGGATGAATTCACTGGAAGAAGGAAATCAATTGATGCTGGACTTCGAGAAACTGGCCAAGGCTGTTGCCGGATCTCCCGGGATTCTTCCGGTCGCCGTACAGCATGCGGATACCGGCGAAGTCATTCTGCTGGCCTATACGAACCAGCTTGCCTTTCAGGAGGCGCTCAAACAAAAACGGGCGATCTTCTGGAGTACGTCACGCAACGAATTATGGGAAAAAGGCAGACAATCCGGCGAAACCTTCGATCTGGTCGACGTGTACGTAAATTGCGAACAAAATTCCCTGCTCTATAAAGTGCGACCGGTGCGTGGAAATATTTGTCATACGCGCAACCGGGCGGGTACCCCGCGAAACTGTTTTTATCGCCGTCTCAACCCCGATACCATGACGCTGGAAAACCTGGATCCGTAACATGGCACAGCCGACGCAGTTGTCGTAGTGGTAGGTCGATATCCCGATGGGATGCTACTACGTCAATAGATATGCTCTCATATATCAGTCGCCTAAGCTTTTTACTTTCAAGTCGAGTACGAAACGAGCCTTTGATGAGTGACCCTGTTTCTTCCATGTGGAATCTGCCGGCCGGCCGACAACGTGATCAAAGCTTAAGATTATAGAATTACATGAATACGCGATTGTTTGGAACCGACGGAATCAGGGGGCAGACCAATACTTACCCGATTACGCCTGAAGTAGTTTTGCTGCTCGGAAAGGCGCTTGCCCGCGTGTTCGACGCCAAGGGGCATGGGAACCGGCGGGCGCTGATCGGCAAGGATACCCGCCTCTCCGGTTACATGCTGGAATCAGCCTTGAACAGCGGCCTGGTGTCGATGGGAATGGACGTGTTTCTGGTCGGGCCGCTCCCGACACCGGCCTTGGCGCATCTTACTCGCACAATGAATGCAGACGCCGGCATCATGCTGACGGCATCGCATAATCCTTTCGACGATAACGGCATCAAGATTTTCGGGCGCGATGGATACAAGTTATCCGATGCCATTGAAACGGAGGTGGAAAACCATGTGCTCAGTGGCGATCTGGTCAGCAGTCATATCAGATCGGACAACATCGGCAAGACTCGGCGTATCGATGACGCGCGCGGCCGCTATATCGAGTACGCGAAAAGCACGATCGGCAATCTCGACCTGAAAGACCTGACCCTGGTGCTGGATTGCGCCAACGGTGCCGCTTACCAGGTCGCGCCCTGGATTTTCAAGGAATTGGGCGCCAGGGTGATTAAAATCTTTGCCGAACCCGACGGCTATAACATCAATAACCGCTGCGGCGCTCTGCATCCCGAAACAATCGGACGCGCCGTCATCGAGAACGAAGCCGATATCGGAATCGCGTTCGACGGCGACGCCGATCGGGTGATTTTTTGCGACAGAACCGGCAAACCGGTCGACGGCGATCGCGTGCTGGCAATGTGCGCACTGGATCTCAGCAGCCGGAATGAACTCAACCATAATACCCTGGTGGTTACCACCATGAGCAATCTGGGCATGGTCCAGGCTCTGCGAGGGAAAGGGATTCGAGTGAAAATAACCGATGTGGGGGACCGCAACGTCATCGACTGCATGCGCGCGGGCGCCTTCAATCTCGGCGGCGAAAAAGCCGGACATCTGATTTATGGCGACCATTCCACCACCGGTGACGGTATCGTCGGCGCGTTGCAAGTGCTTAAGCTTATGGTAGACAACCGGCGTCCTCTTGCCGAACTGGCGGACTGTTTCGCGGAGTACCCCCAGCGCCTTGAAAGTCTTGCCGTACACGAGAAGAAACCCATTTCGGATCAGCCGTCCATTGCGACGGCCATGGAGGCATGCCGGACTGCCCTTGGAACCGAAGGAAGGGTGATCGTACGATATTCCGGCACCGAAAACAAGATACGCATACTGGTCGAAGCGCAGGCGGCCGAGCTGGTTGATTTCTGGACGGAACGCGTGATCGAGGCCGTTAAGAAGGATTTGACATGATCGCAGTCAATTGGCTTCCGCCGCCCCCCGACAGGGCTACCCTATGTCGGCCCATCACCTGCACCCGCGCGCTTGGTGAGGTTCCCTTGGCCAATCGTCCGCTGCATGCATGGATGCGGGAGCGTGTTGCCGCAGCGGTGGCCGGACTGACGCCGGATATGACCGTTTTCCACGCGGAACATGCGCTGCACGTATATGCCGATAGCTGGTTAACCTCCGCAATCCTCGGGAAGTTACTGGCTATTCCGGCGTCCGCGTCCGTAATTGACGACGCCGGCCACCGACTTGCCTGGGTCGGTGACGGCGACGGAACGGACCCGTCGCCGCGCAAGGAAGAGGCGCTGCCGGCTGATACCGACAGCTTCATTATCCGGTACCCTTGGGATCTTTTGAAAATCAACGAATTACTGATCGACGCCCTTACGGAAACCAGGATGGAAGGAGAATGCAGCCCGGACTGTAGAATCGATGGCATTGCCGTGATCGGACGTGGAACCAGGATTCTACCCGGAGTATATATTGAAGGTACAGTGCTGATAGGGAACGACTGCATAATCGGTCCCAATTGCTACCTGCGCGGCAACACTTCGATTGGAGACGGATGCCGTATCGGGCAGGCGGTGGAGATCAAGAATTCGCTGGTTATGAAGGACGTCAGCATCGCACACCTAAGCTACTGCGGTGATTCGATTATCGGAGAACGGAGCAATCTGGGCGCCGGCACGATTACTTCGAATTTCCGTCATGACGGGAAACCGCACCGCATTCCCGTGGAAGGCCTATTCCTCTGTACCGGCCGCCGCAAAATGGGAACGATCATGGGCGACGGCGTTCACACCGGGATACACACCAGCATTTATCCCGGCCGCATGATCTGGCCCGGTACCTGGACAAGGCCGGCGGCGGTGGTTGAACGCCATATCATGGACCAGTCCGCGCTTGTTTGAGTGGCATACTGGGTTGTTTGCTGAAAGCAAATAGTTTGTGACGATGCGTCGGAGAATATCGGCGCTAATGTTCAACAGGGAGACGAGATGAACGGAAAGAAGACCGAGTTCGAGGTAGCTTTCAACCATGACGGGTTCGGCATACTTGCAGACCTGGCTGGTACTGGGATGACAGAGGAAGATGCTGCCAAGGTACTTGTGGAGCCGCTGGTCATGGCAGGTGTCAGCCTCATAGACTGGTGTATACTGACCACCGGACAACACAACTGCCGGACGCGGCACGAGCGCGGATTTGCGGGAGACGGGCAAGGTCGCGCGATTGATCGCGCCATCGGGAGGGTGGTGTCACACTACAATGCTCAACCGCACGACTTGCTCGACATCGTGGTAGCAAGAGGCCACTCGGCCGGCCTCAGGGTTTTCGGAAACATCCGGCTCAATCACGGCGCGCTGAACACAGAACGACTGTTGTCCTGTCCTGGACGCAACGCCCGCAACAAGAAAGATTTCCGGGATCCAGTGTTTCATGCGTACTTATGCGAACTGGTCGAAGACGTGCTCGCCAAAGGCGTTGACGGTATCACTCTGGATTTCGAGAGGAAGGCACCATTCTTCCCCGAGGAAGCGCCTATGGAAGAACGGCGCCAATCATGCCTCGCTTTCCTTCGCCGCGTACGATCCCTGACTCCACAGCCGATCATTGTCCGGGTGTGCTATCAGCGCAACAAAGGGGAACCTCAGGGGCAGGCCCCTGCGCAATGGCTGGCGGAAGGACTTGTTGATATGGTGGTTCCGGCCACCCACAATCACGAACCCGATGCGATGGACTGGTTTCCACAGGATATTGTAGATGCGGCGACTGAATCGCTGCGCCCCTGTGCGGTCTGTCCGCAGATCTGGCCGACCTCTGATCCGTGGAACAATGGCAATAACCGACGGCACAAACCGGCCGATGTACGGCGACGCGTGAACAACTTGCGCGCAATGCGCGCGGACGGCGCCTACTTCTTCAACTTTTTGCCACAGGAAATGCTGGCGGTGTTTCCGTCAATTGCCAAGGTCTGATGATGCCTGCGTGAATGCTGCATCAAGGGAGAAACCTTATCTCCTTAATCATGGATTCTTTGAGTAGATCGATCAAGGTATCCGCAATGATATGCGCCGATTGCAAGCGATGTCGAATGTCGATTGCCCTGACCCCTCTGCTTGACTATACAATAACCTTGGTCGCTATTATAGGAAGATTAATTATCTTGTAATAACGGTCGCGGTTATTATAGGATGCCGGATATGAAACGCGAATCA
>PXCX01000120.1 GCA_003565195.1 PVC group bacterium
CGCCGGTCACGCATGATATAGCAACCCGGGGTGTCCGGTAATTCGCGCAATTGGGATTTCACTTTGTCCGGTATGTTCATGAGTCGGATCGCAATCCTCCGCCGCCTTCTCCTTCCGAATCATTACGTAACGTTAAATTATAACATATTCTGCCCTGTATGGCACTTGCTTAAGAAGACGTTTCAAACCATCGACCATCTGGAGACGGCCGTCCCCGGCCGTTATTCTTCCGGCGGGGGACCGCCGGCTCCAGGCATTTTGTCCAAACAGGGCCTTAAGTAAGTGCCATTCTATCCTGCCCTGTTTCTTCTTGTTTTTTTTATCGTAAGCGCTATAGTACGTCACGACGCATGACACAAAAACATTTCAAATTGATCGCCTGTAACGTCTTCATGCGCGAACTGTGCCGCGTGATCGCCGATTCCCGACACGTTATCGACCCTGAATTCACGGAACTTGGCGAACACGTTCAAAGCGATCGACTGCGCACAGCGATTCAAACGCGCATCGATACCGCCTGCCGGGGGAGCCACGCGTATGATGCGATCTTACTGGCGTACGGTCTTTGCGGCAACGCAACCGCCGGTTTGACGGCCCGCAACGTACCCTTGGTCATTCCGCGCGCCCATGATTGTTGCACGATCCTGCTCGGTTCGCGGCAGGCCTTCGAACGCCATTTCGGCGACAATCCGAGTCGGCCATTCAGTTCGGCCGGCACCATGGACCGCGGCGATTATTATCTGCGCCGCGATGACGACGGCGCGCGCATTCGTTATGGCGATCAATACGCCGAGCTGGTAAGGCAATACGGGAAAGAGAACGCGGATTACATCTGGGAAACCATGCACCCGCCCGCGTTACGCGAGCTCGAAAAACAAGCGGTGTTCATCGATATTCCCGAGACCTCGCACCTTGATCACGCTGAACGTTTCGCGCAACAAGCGACCGCGGAGGGGAAAACCTTCACAAAACTGACCGGCGATCTACGACTCCTGCGAGGGTTGCTGCGCGGCGACTGGCCGGCGGAAGATTATCTTGTCGTTCCTGCGGGACACCAGACCATTGGCCGTTACGATACCCGGTACGTCATCGGATGCGAACCGGCCGGCGCTTAGGCCCTTACGGGCTTGAATTGAACAATAGATTGTCTACTTTTGACGGTTAAGTGTGTGATAACGTGTGCAGGCCTTTAGCTCCTTCTTCGAGAATTGTTTGAGTAAATGAGTCGAACATTTCACATGCGTCTGACTAAGTTGTTGCGGCCCAAAGCGTTCAGTGTTCAGGAAATCCGGCCTGAACACTCGTTTGAGAGAACATGCGTAAGTCTCTGGAAAAACGATACATAACATTTTGGTCTATCTGCCTCGAAAAACCTGATTTCGCCGCGAAATCTGAGGCTAAACTGAACTCTGAACCCCTGAACACTTTCAGCGAAGCTGGCTAGTCTTCTTGTCGACAGGAAACTAATCCAACGATTCACGCAGTTCCCGCACCATATCGGCCAGCCGCTGTTCACGCGCCGCGCGAACCAGAGCGCTGCCGACCACAATCCCGTCGGCATCGGCGGCCACGCGACGCGCCTGTTCGCCGTTGGTCACGCCAAACCCGATCACCATCGGCAAATCCGTCAACCGCCGCAACGCGCCGATCCGATCCCGGAAACTGTCGGGTAAATCCGCGCGCATTCCGGTAACACCGGTTACCGAAATAATATAGACAAAGCCTTGTGCGTCGCGCAGAATCCTGCTCGCACGATCCAACGGGGTTGTCGGTGCAATCAGCGGAATCATCGCCAGGCCAGCGTTCCGCAATACAGGCTCGAATTCACCGGCTTCCTCATGCGGCAAATCGACCACCAGCATGCCGTCCAAACCGGCAGCGCGCGCCTCTCGCGCCGTCGCTTCATATCCTTTCGAAAAGAAAGGATTGGCATATCCGAAAAGAATCATCGGTTGTTTCGGATAATCGGCGCGCAAACGGCCCGCCATTGCGATGATATCCGTCACACTCACACCGGCGGCCAAGGCCCGTTGCCCGGCCTCCTGGATCGCCGGCCCGTCAGCCGTCGGATCGGAAAACGGTACCCCAAGCTCAAGGATATCGACACCGGCATCCAGCGCAGTTCGAATATCTTGTTCCGATTGCGCCAAATCAGGATCGCCGGCCGAAAGAAAACCAACCAATACCTTGCCGCCCTGCCGGCGTCTTTCGGCAAAACATTCCGCCAGTCGCTGCATCAACACTCCTTTAATGTTCCAGAACGGTACCCACACGTAAAAACCGCTCTTCGCCGCCTAAACGCAAAAGGACACCATCACGCCTGACCTCAACCAGCGTGACCCCCATAATTCTTTCGCCTTCTTCCACGACCTCACCGCTCAGGTATGCCGTCGCACGATGACCCCTGCCCGCTTGCAAAACACCGTTCAATTGTAAAACCGGCCATATCACCGGCTCTGGTTCTGGTTCAGGTTCCGGTTCAGGGTCTGGTTCCGGTTCAGGTTCCGGTTCAGGTTCTGGTTCCGGTTCTGGTTCCGGTTCTGGTTCAGGTTCAGGCTCAGGTTCAGGGACCACTCCAGGGTCTACCGCCGGCTCAGGGTCCGTGTCAGGCGTCGGATCCGGGTCAGGCGTCGGATCCGGGTCGGGGGGCAACTCCGGTTCAGGGTCTGTCTCGGTCACGTCTATCGATGCAGTTTCAGGCTCTGAACGATCATATAAAAAAGTCCATGCCCCCCATCCTGCCGCCGCCAAAAGAAACAACACCAAAATCAAGAGAGGTGCACGCGAACGCCGCTTGTGCTCAGTCCCGTCCTCGTCCTTCTTCTCCGACATACCGTCCGCTGGGTCATCGTCGGTTGGCTTATCCAATGAAGACTCGTTTGGGATCGCAGGGGGTTTTTCCGGCGACGGTACGGGATCAGGTTTTGACTGGGGTGCAGGCTCGGGTGCAGAAGCAGGACCAGGCTGCGATCCGGTTTTAAGTTTAAGCTTGGATTCCGCAGGTTGTGGTGTAGGCTCCGATTCCGTGGCTGCGGCTTTCGAAGGCGCTGTAAGCCGTATCGGTTTACCCTTCGTGGGTTGTTTGTTTTCGGGCGACGTCACCAATTTCGGCGATGCACCGCCGGCTGGCGGAGCACCCTCATTCTCTGGCGTTTCCGGTTTTTTCGCCGGTTGCTGTTGCTGTTGCTGTTTTCGCAACGCTTCTTCGATCAAGCTCATGAACGTCCCTCCAGTTGCCGGATGGCGCGCCGCACGCATTCATTGTTAATAACCCTGGTATCCATGACATAGCCCGCCAACAAAACATTGTCACAAAGCGCATTAATCATGCGCGGCACACCGCCCGTATAGGTAAACACTGCATCCATCGCACTCTCATCGAAATTAATTCCCTCGCCCCCGGCTACCGTCAAACGATGCCGGATGTACGCCCGTGTCTCAGCACGAGTCAACAAACGTAAATGATATCTTACAGTGATGCGCTGCCTTAACTGGCGCATATCGGGATGGGTCAGCCGGTCTTTAAGTTCCGGTTGACCGCACAACACGATCTGCATCAATTTCTGGTTATCGGTTTCCAGATTCGACAATAAACGCACCTGTTCCATCAACGCCGGCGTCAAGTTCTGTGCCTCATCGATCAGCAACGCCACATTGCGACCGATCCGATTATTTTCCAGCAAAAAATCATTAAGCCGCTCAATGTACGCCAAACGGTCACGACCGCTGACCGCCACACCGAAATCGGTCAGAATCGCCCGCAATAATTGCGTTTCGGACAACAGCGGATTGAGCACCAGCGCAGAACCAATATTGCGCTGCCGCAGTTCCGTCAGCAACAATCGGCACAGGGTTGTTTTGCCGCACCCGACTTCGCCGGTCAGCTCAACAAATCCTTTTCGGCTTTCAATACCATACAATAAATGCTGATAAGCATCACGATGATGCTTGGTAAAGCATAAGAACCGAGGATCCGGCGTAATATTGAAAGGATATTCCGCAAGTCCAAAAAAATCAAGATACATATTGTTTGCCTTTTATAAGACACTGCTTGGCTCACCCGTTATACTAAGCCATAACGCCCATGGCGGCAAGCATGAATTCCAGCAGGGGCATACGCAGGGCATACGGCAGGGAGCAACGGAGCAACTCCACGCCAGGGCAAACGCATCTTAATTCTGGCATAATCCGAATTTTACGATTACTGGAGAGCGAATAAGTCGATCGACTAAGGGTATCCCAGTAAGCATTGCGACGAAGTGTGCGTTTAAGCGTACGGTTAAGCATCCATAGCGTGCGAAGTCCTCACTTAACCGCATTCTTAACCGCCACCCTTAACCGGATACCCTTGCTCGACCCGCTTTTGCCGTCAACATCGAGAACCCAG
>PXCX01000346.1 GCA_003565195.1 PVC group bacterium
CTTGTCGATCGCCGAGCGGGAACTCCAGGAGGCCCCCTCGCCCCACGGCGGCATGCCCGAATCCTCATCCTCGCTGGAACCGTTGACGACAGCCTGGGGTGTCAAGTGGAATCCGGAAAAACTCGTGGTGGACATCGAGGCCGCCACCCCCGTACGCGGCGCGAAAGGCGGCATTGAAGAAAACCCGATTCTCCTGAGCCTGCATCGGGACGCCTTTGATCCCGACGATATCGTGACGACCGGGCTGGAACAAATGATGTTACCCTTGGCCGGTTACTTCGAAGTCACGCCACACGATCGTCTGGCCTATCAACCGGTCATTCGATCCTCCGCCAACGTCATGAGCAGCGACAGCATGACCGTTCAATTCGGTATGGACACCCTGATGCAACGGTTCCAAGCCCGTCAAGAACCCTACACCCTGGCGCTGCGCATGCATGGCGTCTTCAAAACCGCATTCCCTGAAGGCATCACGGTTACCGATGAAAATGACGGAATGCCGGATGCCGGCGACGACACGCTTGACGCGGCGGCGGTCCGTCTGCCGGATCTCATGGAAAGCGAAAAGCCCGGCATGGTCCTGTTGGTGGGCAACGTGGACATGCTGTACGATCCTTATGCAGTCCGCCAGATTTCATTCTTCGGCGCCCGCTCCAAACAACCGATCAATGATAACATCAATTTTCTGCTGAATGCCGTGGAACAAGCGGGCGGCGGCATGGATTTGCTGGCGATGCGGGCGCGCGGCCGGTCAAGGCGCCCGTTTACCCGGGTTCAGGAACTGGAGCGTGCCGCGCGCTTGCGCTGGGTCGACGAAGAACAACGGTTGCAACAACGACTGCGTGAAACCGAACAACGGATCCATGCCTTGCGCGCCGAAACCGATGACCGGCAGCATGTCTTTCTCACCGATGCACAACGGCGCGAAATCGAGCGTTTCCGCGAGGAACAATCGCAAACCCAGGCCGCGTTGCGGGAAGTGCGCAAGAATTTACGGGAAGATATCGAACGCTTGGGATTGCGTTTAAAAATAATTAATATCGGTCTCGTTCCCTTGATGGTTATTCTCGGCGGCATCATGCTTGCCTTGGTCAAACATCTGAAGTTGGCGCGGAGTGAATCATGAAATCCAAAAACTTAAGAATCCTGTTGATGGTGACCGTTCTGCTGGTCGCTTTCGCATACTATCGCGACACCCAACAACGCGAACGAGACAGGGATATTGCGACGTCCGGCGACCCCGTATTTCCCGCCATGGATATCAACCGCGTCGCACAACTGACGCTTGATGACGGGCAAGCCCGGGTCACGATCCAACGATCCGACGACCGATGGATCGTCGTCGAAAAACACGGGTATGCCGCCGATTTCAGCCGTGTTCGCGATCTATTGCTGCGAATCGCCGATTTACGCGTCGGCAGGTCCCTGCATTTGGACGACCGCTTGCTCGGCGAACTGGCCTTGCTACGTCCCGACGCAACCGAGAACCGCGACCAATCCGGCATGCATATCGCGCTGAATGACAATGCCGGAACGCTATTGGCAACCTTGACACTCGGAAAAACGTTCTATGGCGACCGCGATACGCAACGCGATACGATGCCATTCCAATGGCGCGACGCGGATGGACGCTATGTCGTAACCCATCAAGGAGACGCTTTTTTGGTTTCAGAACCTTTCCAGCGCGTCGACGCGAAACCGGATGAATGGTTGGACCGCGGCTTTCTTGACGTACCCTCGCGCGCCTTGGTAACCCTGGCATGGGAAGGACTCGAACGCGATACGATTCTTTTGACACGAGAACAAACCCAAGATCCCTGGCAATTAGAGGCACTGCCGGACGACAGGGAACTTGATAGCGCATCGATCGATGCACTGATCCGAACGCTGCGCAACCTGGCGTTCGATGATATCGTGGATCCATCACTTGCCGATGAAATGATCGGCATGAGCGCAGCCCACGTCGTCACCCTGACTGCGCGCGCCGATGACGGGCGCCGCTATAACCTGGCAATCGGCGACGCCGCAACCATCGATAATCGTACTCGCCATGCATTGCGGGTTTCCGCCGCCTACGATCTGCTGCCCGCCCCACTCTCCGACATGGATGACGAATCGGCTAAGCAACACGTCGAAATCATGCACCAGCATGCCGAAACCATTGACCGTATCAATGAACGCTTAAGCGGATGGACCTACTGGATCGATACCGCGACCGCCGAAAAATTACGGATCGACCGCGACGATATACTGAATGAACCGGAACCACCGGAGGAACCGGACAGCAACAACGATTGAGGAAACCATGGACCATAATGCGCTTGAAATGCGAGTCACACGGGCAACCCAACGGCTCGCGGGACTGCGCGAGGAAATCCACAAGGTGGTTATCGGACAGGATCCTTTGATTGACCGTTTGCTGGTTGCCTTGGTCAGCGGCGGTCACGTTCTTCTCGAAGGCGTTCCTGGCTTGGCCAAGACTTTGGTTGTAAAAACTCTGGCCGATTGCATCGGTCTCGACTTTCAGCGTATCAGTTTTACGCCTGATCTATTGCCGGCCGACATTGTCGGCACCATGATATATCATCCCGGCGACGGCGTTTTCCGTCCCAAACAAGGACCGGTTTTCGCCAACCTGTTACTGGCCGACGAGATCAATCGCGCACCCGCGAAAGTCCAGTCGGCGCTGTTGGAAGCCATGCAGGAACGGCAAGTAACGTTGGGACAGGAAGTCCTGCCGTTGCCCGATCCGTTCATGACGCTGGCAACCCAGAATCCGCTGGAACAGGAAGGCACCTACCCCTTGCCGGAAGCACAAACCGATCGTTTTATGCTTAAATGCCTCGTTAATTATCCTTCGCGCGACGAAGAACGGATGATTATGAATCGTTTTGCCCGCAAGCACGCCGCACGCGTCGATCCGGTGCTGACACCGAACGCGCTGGCAGAATTACGGACAACCCTGGAAAGGATTTATTGCGATGACCGGGTTGCCGAATACATGCTTGACTTGGTGGCGGCCACCCGTGATCCGTCCTCTTTCGGCATCGACGCCGACCCCCTGATCGCCTGCGGTGCATCGCCGCGGGCAACGCTATACCTTCATCAATCCGCCCGTGCATCGGCCATGTTGAACGGTCGCGCTTATGTAACCCCGCAGGATGTCAAGGACTATGCTCACGATGTGTTGCGGCACCGCATCATTCTCAGTTATGAAGCCGATGCGAGCAACATCACCACTGAAACTCTGATCACCCGTATTCTCGATACGGTACGCGTACCCTGACATGTTGGGCTGATCATCATGCCGATTGAAATTCGAGATTTGATGCAGCAGCCGCGGCAATGGCGCATTATTCCGTCACGCCGTGTCGAAGACCGTATCAGCGGTGAATACCGTTCGGTCTTCAAGGGGTACGGCATCGAATTCGATGATGTCCGCGAATACGCCTACGGCGACGATATCCGCGATATCGACTGGAATGTAACCGCCCGCATGGGACATCCCTATATCAAACGTTACCGCGAGGAACGGGAGTTGACCCTGATCCTGATGGTCGATGTATCCAGTTCGCTCGATTTCGGCACCCGCGGCCGCACCAAATCGGATACCGCCGCCAGCCTGGCCGGTTTACTGGCCCTCTCGGCGGCACGTAATCATGACAAAACCGGGTTGATCCTTTTCAGTGACCGCATCGAAAATTATGTCGCGCCGGCGCGGGGACGCCGCAATGGCATGCGTATTTTGCGTGAGATTCTGGCTACCGAAAAAACAAATCGGCGTACCGACCTTGGCATCGCGCTTCGGTTTCTTAACCGGGTCCATAAACGGAGCGCCACGGTGTTTCTTATCTCCGACTTTATCGCGGACGGTTACGAGAACGAGTTTCAGAATAGCGCACGACGCCACGATCTGATTGCCTGCCGCCTCAACGATATCGGCGAACGGTTATTGCCTTCGGCCGGCCTGCTGGAAGTCGCCGACCCCGAAACCGGTGAGGTACGGGTCATCGACACCACGGTAGACCAAACCCGGATCCGGCTGCGTGAATGGGCGGACGCACGGGACCGGCGTCTGGGTCGGCTATGCCGGCGCCAAAATACCGACCGACTTGAATTATCCAATCAACACAACGTTGCCGATGTGCTCCGCCGATTTTTCCACCGACGGCGACAGCGACTTTTCGCGGCGAGCGCGCAAAGGTATAACCCGAAAACAATGTCATCCCATGGAATATTGGAATGATGTAAGATTGGAATAATGACAAGAGGCCAAAAACCGATATTTTGCAAACCGGAAACTATGCAACGCAAAATTGGCGTATCACCGGACGCTGAAAACGTAAACATCATATTTGCATCAATTTCCA
>PXCX01000116.1 GCA_003565195.1 PVC group bacterium
CATATCGATGTTGCCTATGTGGCGCGCTTGGCCAAATTATCGCTTTCGGCAGACGATATTGAGGAATTCGGCCAGCAGTTGGATAAGGTCCTGGGCTATGTTGACCAGATTCGCCAGGTTGACGTATCGCAGGTCGATCCAACGGAGTATGCATCATCGTTACGGAATGTTTTTCGCGAAGATGAACCGCTTGCGGACGTTATGGACATCAACGATGTGGCGGCCAATGCCCCGCGTTGGCGAAACAACACGTTTATTGTACCCCGAATGATCGAATGAAAAGGTGTTTTTATGACTAGCGGGGAATGGACCCTGGCGCAAGCGCTGGAAGCGTTGCGCTCAAAACGCTGCAGTTCGGAGGAGCTGGTCGTTGATTTACTGGCCGCGATCGAAACCAGGGATCGCCGGATTTCAGCTTTTCTGACCGTAGATGCCGACAACGCCTTGGCCCAGGCGCGTGAAACGGACCGCCGGCGCGCCGCGGGTGAAAAAGGGCTTTTACTGGGAGTTCCGCTGACCGTCAAGGACTTGTTCCACGTCCGCGGCCAGCCATGCGGGAGCGCTTCGCGTATCCTGCAAGGGTACATATCGACTTACGACGCCACCGCGATTGCCCGGTTGCGCGCTGAGGGCGCCGTATTCGTAGGACGCACGAATATGGACGAATTCGCGATGGGGTCAAGCAATGAAAATTCGGCGTTTCAGACAACCCATAATCCCTGGGACACCTCAAGGGTCCCCGGCGGATCCAGCGGCGGCTCGGCGGCCGCCGTCGCCGCCGGCGAAGCGCTGGCCGCGCTCGGAACCGATACAGGCGGATCGATCCGGTTGCCGGCCGCCTTCTGCGGCTGTGTCGGGCTGAAACCCTCCTACGGTCGCGTCTCGCGATACGGCTTAAACGCATTTGCTTCCTCTCTGGATCAGGCCGGACCGCTGACCAAAACCGTAGCCGATGCCGCCCGTCTGCTGCACGTGATGGCCGGCGTCGATCCGCTTGATTCCAGTTCCGTGCCAACGCCGGTTCCCGATTACAACGCCGCCCTAACCCCGCGGCTGGATGGTTTGACACTCGGTTTACCCAAGGAATACTTGATTGCAGACATCGATCCCGAGGTGGCAACCGCCGTTGAAAAAGCCGTGACCGTGTGCGAACGGCTCGGCGCCCGGGTCATAGATGTCTCGCTCCCGAGCACCGCGCATGCTTTTGAGGTTTACTATATTATTGCCACCGCTGAAGCATCCAGTAATCTGGCGCGCTTCGACGGTATCCGTTATGGTACGCGTACCGAGGCAGCGGATGATGTGGCTGACCTGTACCACCAAACACGGCAGGCTGGATTTGGACCTGAAGTCAAACGCCGGATCATATTGGGGACATATGTTTTGAGCAGCGGCTATTACGATGCCTACTACTTACGCGCCCAACAAGTCCGAACCCTGATCCGTCGTGATTTTGAAACGGCATTCGAAAAATGCCAGGCTCTCTTGACACCGGTTACCCCAACCACCGCCTATCCCCTGGGCGAAAGAACCGAGGACCCGTTACGAATGTATTTGACCGATATCTTTGCCGTGCCGGCCAGTCTGGCCGGCGCCTGCGCCTTGTCGGTCCCATGCGGCATGTCCTCCGAACGATTGCCGGTGGGATTGCAAATCATTGGCCCGGCCTTCAAGGAAGAACATGTTTTGCGTGTCGGACACGCTTATGAACAGGCGACGGAATGGCACACAATGCGCCCGCCGGCGGGGGAGACGGTTGCATGAGACACTACATCGCTTCCATCGGGCTCGAAGTTCATGTCCAGCTCAAGACGCGAACCAAAATGTTTTGCGCCTGCCCAACCAGTTTCGGCGCGATACCGAATACCTCAGTGTGCCCGGTTTGCCTCGGATATCCGGGAACGCTGCCTGTCATCAACCGCGAAGCCATTCGGCTGACCGTATTGTCGGGTTTGATGCTTGGATCACGGATAGCATCGTTCAGTAAATTCGATCGCAAACACTATTTTTATCCCGATATGCCGAAAAACTATCAGATCTCGCAGTACGATCAACCGCTCTGCCAAGGTGGCGCGCTGGAGATTACGACCGGCAACAAGTCCAAAACAGTACATATTACCCGAATTCATCTTGAAGAAGACGTCGGCAAAAGCCTGCATGCCGCCGGCGCCAGCGGTTTGGATTTCAATCGTGCCGGTCTCCCGCTGATGGAGATCGTCACCGAACCGGATATTGCGTCGCCCGAAGAGGCACATACCTTTCTATCGACGCTGAAACAGAACCTTTTATATGCGGGGATAAGTCATTGCAATCTCGAAGAGGGAAACATCCGTTGCGATGTCAACTGCAGTCTGCGACCCGTTGACCGCGGCAAACTCGGCACCAAAACCGAATTGAAGAACATGAACACCTTCAAAGGGGTCGTGCAAGCGTTACAGTATGAACTTGAGCGACAGCGCGCTTTACTGGAACGCGGCGAGATCGTAACCCAGCAAACCATACGCTGGAACGCCGAACGGGAATGCACCGATGTCATGCGAGGCAAGGAAGATGCCCACGACTACCGCTATTTCCCTGAGCCGGACCTCATGCCGGTGGTCCTCGAAAAAGACCGGATCGCGGCCTGGGCCAAGACATTACCAGAATTGCCGAAGGCACGTCGCGATCGGTTGATAAGCGATTACGGATTGCCGGTTTACGACGCAGACGTTCTGGTTGCCGATAAGGGGGTTGCCGATTATTTTGAATCCGTGGTGGGACAGGGAGTGTCAGCCAAAGCCGCGTCCAATTGGGTCATGACCGAGGTCTTGCGTTGTTTGACCGAAAACGATATGGATATTTCCGAATGGCCGGTCAAGGCCGCCGCGCTGGCGGCACTGATTAAATTGATCGAAGACGGAACGATCAATTCCAACACGGCCAAACGGGTGCTGACCCTAATGCGCGAAACCGGCGGTGATCCGCAGCGTATCGTTGCCGAACAGGGACTTGCCCAAGTCAGCGACACAGTGGCGCTCGAAACCTGGGTGGCGAAGGCAATGACGGAAGCGCCTCGCTCGGTTGCCGACTACCGGCGCGGCAAGACCGCGGCGCTGCAGTATCTGGTGGGGCAAGTCATGCGTCTCAGTCGCGGCAAGGCCGATCCCGCAAGGGTACGCCAAATGCTGCTCGCGGAACTTGCCAAATGATAATCTCTCGGATATAATACACACTGATGCGTTACGTTTTCGAAATCATGAATGACATCCCGGACCCGCGCGTTGGCGGGGTGTCATGTTTACCTGGAGAAACATCTTGACCTCCAATGATGATTATGTGCTCGAGGTTTTGCTGGAGGAAAATCTGGTCACATCCGAGCAGGTGGATCAGGCCCGCGAAGCGCTGGCTGCGGGCGCCGAGGGCAGCTCGGTCGTCGATTATCTGATTCATACAGATGTTATTCAGGAAAAAGAGGCGCTGCATGCCGTGGCGCAACGCTTCGGCATGGAAACCATTGATCTAACCGAAGAAACCGTACCGCCAGAGTCGATTGCGTTGCTCAGCGAGGACCTGGCGCGGCGCTACCGGGTCATCCCGTTGTTTAAACAAGACAACACGCTTACCGTAGCAATCGGCGATCCGCTCGACATGGAAACCCTCGACAGCTTGCGCTACCGGCTTAAGTGTAACATCGAGGGTTTGGCGACAACCCCAGCCGAAATCGAGGCCACGCTGAACCGTTATTATGCCGACGATTCGGAGATGGAAAAATTAATGGACAACATGACCGAGGACACTGTCGGCATGTCGGCCAGCGGCTCGCAGGAAATGGCCGAAGATCTTGACGTCACCGATTCCGATGTACCGATCATAAAACTGGTCAGTCTGATCATTTACGAAGCGCAACGCAATCGGGCCTCGGACATCCATTTGGAACCCATGGAAAAACGTTTCCGCGTGCGCTACCGTATCGATGGCGTCCTTCACGAGGTCGACAGCCCGCCCAAACGCTTGCAATCGGCGATTATCAGCCGGGTCAAAATCATGGCTAACATGAAAATCGCCGAAAAAAGGGTCCCGCAGGACGGACGCATCCAGGTCCAGGTACGGGGCCACTGGCTGGACTTACGCGTATCCACGGTTCCTGCCAGCCATGGTGAAAGCATCGTGATGCGGATCCTCGACAAACAGAGTCTGGCCCTGGGATTACCGAAACTCGGATTTCTGGCCGACGATCAGGAAACTTTCGGGCGCCTGATTCAATTGGCCGACGGGATTCTGCTGGTTACCGGTCCGACTGGCTCCGGCAAAACGACGACCCTGTATGCCTGTCTCAACCAAATCAACCGGCCCGACCGCAAAATCATTACCGTTGAAGACCCGGTC
>PXCX01000335.1 GCA_003565195.1 PVC group bacterium
CTTCGAGTATCTCGCGCCGGTAACATTTGAAGCCGCCGGTCGGATCGGTGACCGGTAACCCGGTAATCAAGCGGACATAGGTTGCAGCCCCTTTACTCAGGAGTAAGCGGCTTAACGGCCAGTTGGTAATCCGAATGCCGTTCATGTAGCGGGAACCCAATACCAGATCGGCATTTTCAGCCGCCTTAAGAAACTTCGGTAGTTCGGCCGGATCATGCGAAAAATCGGCATCCATTTCAAAGACATGCCGGTAAGCGCGTTCCAATGCCCAAGCGAAACCGGCAATGTATGCCCGGCCCAACCCGCCTTTCTGCCGGTTATGAATGACATGGATCCGGTCGCCATCCTGTTCGCGCATCGCATCGATTTCAGTGCCGGTCCCGTCGGGCGAATTGTCATCGACAAACAGGATATGCGCATCTTGCGGTAACACCCGAAAGACGGCCGCGGCTATCGAGCGGACATTGTGGCGTTCATCATAGGTTGGAATGATTATCAGGTTCATGTCGCGATTATACATATTCAAACGGACAACACAACCCCAAACGCAGCCAACCGCAGCCAACCGAAGAAAGCGCTCGACACGCGATGACCGGTTTGGTAGGCTGTCGGGGCATATTGCATGGCGGTGCAAAAGCGGTCACGAACGGGAGTCCCCGCCACACGCTGTGTACTTTCAGGATGCTCAACAGGTGAAATCATGGATCTGGAATCGGTGAAAAAAAAGCGCGAGAGCGCGCTGGCAGAATTGGCGGCGGCGGACAATGCGGCCGCGATCGAAGCCGTGCGCGTGCGCTATCTGGGCCGTAACGGGTTGATTCCGGCCCTGATGAAAAATCTAAAGAACGTGGCAGTCGCCGAGCGTCCCGCCGTGGGACGCGAAATTAACGCCTTCAAGAAAACATTGAGCACACACTTGCGCGAACGACAAGCGGCGCAGACCGCAACCCGGCCGCCGGCCACGGCCAGCGCCGAATCGATGTTCGACAGCTCGTTACCCGGCGCCTGGCGGCAACCCGGGTCCCGACATCCGGTCAATCGGGTGATCGAGGATGTGGTCGATATTTTTGCGACCCTGGGTTTCACCGTCGCCGATGGCCCGGATATCGAGACCGAACACCACAATTTCGATGCGCTCAATACGCCGGCAGATCATCCATCACGTGATATTCAGGATACGTTCTGGCTGGATGACCGTTATCTATTGCGAACCCAGACATCCCCGGTACAAATCCGGGTCATGGAACGCCAAAAACCACCGGTCCGCATTATCGCGCCGGGTCGCTGTTACCGGCGCGACGCCACCGATGCGACGCACAGCGCCAATTTTCACCAAGTCGAAGGCCTGTATGTCGATCAGCGCGTCTCGCTGGCCGATTTGAAGGGCGATATCGCCTATTTCGCCCGGCGCCTGATGGGACCGGACGTCAAGGTCCGGTTCCGTCCTCATTTCTTTCCTTTTACCGAACCGAGCGTGGAATACGATTTTTCGTGTCACCGCTGTAAAGGACAGGGATGCCGATTATGCAAAAACAGCGGCTGGATTGAGATTTCCGGGGCCGGCATGGTGCATCCACAGGTTTTCCGGGCAGTCGGTTACGATCCTGAGTGTGTATGCGGTTACGCGTTCGGCATGGGTATCGAACGGATCGCCATGATAAAATACGGAATCGAAGATATCCGTTTGTTGTATGAAAACGATGTACGTTGGCTGGAGCAGTTGATCGGATGAAATTACCGCTTGCATGGTTATACGATTACGTGGCCGTCGAGGAACCGCCGGATCGGCTGGCGGAACGTTTGACGTTTGCCGGAATGGAAGTCGAGGCGCTGGAAACTTACGGACGCGGTCTCGAGGATGTTTGCGCGGCTGAAATTCGCGCGATCACGGCGCATCCCAATGCCGACCGTCTCAAGGTTTGCCGCGTATTCGACGGAAACGCCGAATATACCGTGGTGTGCGGCGCCGACAATTTCAAGGTTGGCGACAAGGCAGCCTTTGCCGGCCATGGCAGCCGTTTGCCCAACGGGGTTCGGGTGCGAACCGCGCGGTTGCGCGGGGTAGCCTCGGAAGGCATGCTCTGCGCCGAGGATGAGCTGGGTCTTTCCGACGACCATAGCGGTATCCTGATTCTGCCGCCGCCGACCCAGGCGGGCCTTGCCCTGGTCGATCTTATCGGAGCGCCGGATACGGTCCTGACGATTGAGGTGACGCCGAATCGCGGGGATTGTCTCAGTATCATCGGGATGGCACGTGAAGTCGCGGCAATCTACAACATCCCTTTACAATGGCCGAACCCGCAACCTAAACCCGGATCGTTCGAGGCCTCGGAACGCGTAAACGTTGAGGTAGTCGATCCGCAGGCCTGTCCGCGTTACACGGCACGGGTCGTGGATCAGTGCCGGGTCGGTCCATCGCCTCCATGGATGCAACGGCGACTCACGCTTTGCGGCATACGCCCAATCAATAACATTGTCGATATCACCAATTACGTCATGCTTGAATGCGGCCAGCCTTTGCATGCCTTCGATCGCGACCGTATACATGGAAACCGTCTGGTCGTGCGTCGCGCAAAAGACAAGGAACAACTGGCCATGTTGGACGAGACGCAGCGGACGCTCGATCCGTCCATGCTGGTGATCGCCAACGAAACGGAGGCGCTGGCCGTCGCCGGCGTGATGGGCGGCGAATCCAGCGGAATTGACGAAAACACGACATCGGTTGTACTCGAAAGCGCCGCGTTTTCGCCAACCCAAATCCGACGGACCGCCCGCCGTCTCGGCGTTTCCACCGAGGCATCCTACCGGTTTGAACGCGGTGTCGATCCGGAAGTATCGGAATGGGCCAGCCGCCGGGCGGCCTGTTTGTTGACCGAGCTGGCCGAAGGACAATGCGCACGGGGCCTGCTCGATGTTGCCGCACCCCAACCGGCACCCCAACCGATACGACTGCGTACGCCGCGTGTCCGCGCAATGCTGGGATGCGAGGTCGATAATCGTCAAATCGACGCTATCCTGCAAGCGCTCAATTTTAGCGTCAGATCCGGCGCCAAGCCTCAGGAATATCAGGTGACGCCGCCTTCGTACCGCACGGATGTTTCGATTGAGGAGGATCTCATCGAGGAAGTGGCACGTATGCACGGGCTGGACAAAATTCCGACCCCCGCCCCGTTTGCCCGTATTATCCCGGAGACCGATGACCGCCCGATTCGCGCCATGATGGGTTGCCGCGACGTTCTGGCCGGCATGGGATTGCAGGAAATCATGAATTACACGTTCGTATCCCATAAATTTCTCGATCTATTTATGCCGGATAACGCCGATGAACGTCTGCTCATCCCCCATCCGGTCAGCGTCGAACATGCCGTGCTGCGGCCGTCACTGATTCCCCAAATGATTGAAACGCTGGGCCGCAACCATTCACGCCAGGTGATGGAGGCGGCATTATTCGAAAGCGGTCGTGTTTTCCGCCGTGATCCGGAGAGCGGCTGGTCCGAGCAAGATCGGCTGGCCATCGGTCTGATGGGACCGGCGGGACGCCCGCCGATGGACAAACAACGGCCGCTTGACGCACAGGAAATTTTTCTCTGGATCAAGGGAATCGCCGAAAACCTGGTCGTCCGCCAACGATTATTATCATCGCAAACCACTGCACGGCCGGAATTAACGCCGGCCTTGGAACAAGAACCGCTTACCCATCCAAGTTTTAGTCCAGGCCAGGCGGTATCGCTGCGCCTGGCCGGCCAGCCTTTAGGCATCATGGGTATCGTTGCCGACCGGATTGCGGCCGAGTGGCGTTGTCATACGCCGCTCGCCGTCCTCGAAATTGCGTTGCAACCATTGCTGCCACCCGCGGAACAATCGCCACCGCAACTTAAACCCGCGCCGGCGTTCCCCTCGGTACGCCGCGACGTGGCCATGATTTTGCAACAGGATATCAGTCATCAACAGATTATGGATGTAATTACGGAAAATGCGCCGCCTGAGTTGACTTCGGTAAGTCTATTTGATATATTTACGGGTAAAGGCATAGGGCCAGGGTTAAAAAGTCTGGCCTATACGTTCACCTACCGTGCGGATGACCGTACGTTGACTGACGAAGAAGTGAACCGGATGCATCAAACCATCCGGCAAAACTTAAGAAAACGTTTGCGGGCAACCCTTCGGGAATAATGGTGTTCAATGTGCAAGGCGGGAATATGGAACCGATAACAGTTAAGTGTTTTGATAGTTTTATTTCGTTGGCCAAGATTTTGTTGATGGATTTATGGCCGATGGGTTTAGTGCAGTGCTGGAATGTCAATTTCACCCGGAAAACAGCGTGGCGCTGCCGTGGCCGCCGGGGCGGACGGGGC
>PXCX01000065.1 GCA_003565195.1 PVC group bacterium
AACGATGGCACAATGCTCGAAATCGATAACCCCGTGCATCTACCGGAAACTACCCGGATCGATCATATCGAGGAACCGGTGGTTCGCGCCCATATTATTTGCGATAACAGCCAGATCGGCGACATCATGAAAATGATTACCGACCGGCGCGGAATCCTTGAAAAGACCGATTCCGTCGATACCCGCCGCCTTATGGTAACTGCAAAAATTCCGTTTGATGAAATCCTGGTTGATTTCTATGATACTCTAAAAAGCGTGACTCACGGGTATGCAACCATGGATTATGAATATATCGGATACCAACCGGAAGATCTGGTGAAAATGGATATTCTGCTCAATGGCGAATCGGTCGATGCATTTGCCACGATGATTCATCGCTCGCGCGCAGCCGCGCGTGGACGCCAAATGTGTAAGGCGCTCAAGGAAAGTATCCCGCCGCATATGTTTCGTATTCCGATCCAGGCGGCGATTAACCGACAGATTATTGCACGCGAAACCGTGCGCGCACTACGCAAGGATGTCACTGCCAAATGTTACGGCGGCGATATTACCCGTAAACGCAAGTTGCTGGAAAAACAAAAAGAAGGCAAAAAACGCATGAAACAGGTGGGCAACGTCAATGTCCCGCAATCGGCGTTCATTGCCATCCTGAAAGCATCGACCTCATGATCCGATATTTCAAGAAACGCAAGGCACGTAAACTGGCCAAGGAATGGTTGCATCAAGCCCGGCATGCCCGTAATCTGCGCGAAGATATCGCGGAACCGGAAGCGTTGGCTGCCTTGGATAGTGCCGCCCGCGAACTGGGCGAAACCGTTGCCGGCCCGCGAACCGATCCCGATGCCGTCGAGCACGCATGTAACCGGGTGGCTGCAGCGGTCAGCAAGATTTATCCGCCACGCCGATTTTCATGGTTTCGCGAAAACGCTGAAATCGCCCTTGTAGCCGTGGCCGTCGCCATGGCGTTCCGGACCTATTTCATCCAGCCGTTCAAAATACCAACTGGATCGATGCAACCCACGCTTTACGGCATTCATTACGAGGCGCAGACGGCTCCGCAATGGATAGACCGCGCGCCTCTGAATCTGGTGCGCTGGCTCATTTCCGGCAAATGGTATACCGAATATCGAGCTCAAACCTCCGGCATCGTCACGGATGCATACAGGCGCAAGGAAGATCCTGAAAATGTTTATGTTGTCATCGGAGGCATTCCGCATCCATTGCCGCACGGGATAATGGAACAATTCCGGTTTCAATCCGGCGATCGCGTCGTTCGCGGACAAATTATTGCCAGCGGGACACGAACGCTCGGTGATCATATTTTCGTTAATCGGGTTCGTTGGAACTTCATGCCGCCAAAACGGGGCGATGTGATGGTTTTTACGACGCGCGATATTCCGCAAATTGATATGGATACCCACTACATCAAACGCATGGTCGGCATGCCCAACGAAACCGTTGGTATTGATCCGCCGTATTTACTGATCAATGAAGAGCCCATGCTGGAGCCGGAAATGATCCGTAAAATCTCGCTCGACAACCGTTATGGCGGATACAAAACAACCGGTCGTGACGACGACGACCGGAATGTTTCCGTACTTGGCTCCCGCAATGAGCGTCTGCATCTGGGATCAGCGCAATACGCCGCCTTTGGCGACAATACCAGCAGCAGTCTCGACAGCCGCTATTGGGGACCGGTGATGCAACGTAATTTGGTAGGCCCGGCATTCATGGTCTATTGGCCATTCTCGGAACGCTGGGGTTGGATCCGCTGACAAACCTTTAATTTCTTGCGGCGAACGGAGAAAGGAAGGATCAGGCACTCAATGTCGCATAATATATATTATGTCTAGTACAGGTTTGTGTTTGCCGGTCTGGATGGCGTATTTTGGGGTTTGAACTGAGTCGTTGCGGTGTGACGCCAAAAAGCCGTTGAACGTATTTTCTTAAGGGAAATCTACGTCCAACGGCTTCAATTCGGGATTTTACTCCCCTAGTTGCCAGCGGCAATAGCGGCGGATTTCCAGTATGTCGTCGATTGACTTCGCGGTTTCTTCAAGCAAACCGGCAATAGTTTTACTATCGTCCTTGATAAACGGTTGCTCGACCAGACAGCTTTCCGCATAAAATTTATCGAGTTTACCGCCGACGATTTTATCGATGATATTTTCGGGTTTGCCGGCCACCTGTTTGGCGTACACTTCGCGTTCGCCGGCGATCACGTCGGCGGGAACGTCGTCGCGCTTCAAAAACCTTGGTGATGCCGCCGCGATTTGCAGGGTCACATCCTTGGCCAGTTCCAGAAATGCGGGATTGGTAACGGTTTCCGGTTTAGCGCATCCCATCTCGATCAGCACGCCGACTTTGCTGCCCAGATGAATATAGGCAGCAACCCTTCCGGTTTGTTTGCTCTCGAACCGTAGATTACGGCGAACCACGATGTTCTCCCCTATTTCGGCAATCCTGGCGGTTACTTCGTCTCGGACCGTTGCGGCCAATTGATCGTTCTCAACCGTCAGAGCCCGGTTGGCCAGCGTGGCGACAAATTCCTTGAAATTTTCGTTACGCGCGACAAAATCGGTTTCACAATTGACTTCGATCAGTGCGCCGCTTTTACCGTCGTCCGTCACCGCTGCGGCGATAAGACCTTGGTTGGCTGCGCGCGTAGATTTTTTCGCGGCGATTGCAACACCGCGTTCACGTAAAATCCGAATGGCCTTTTCCTTATCGCCGCCGGCTTCCACCAGGGCGTTCTTGCATTCCATCATTCCGACGTTGGTTGCGTCACGTAATTCTTTTACTTCTTTGGCACTGATTTGTGGCATGATTCTTTCTCCTTAAAAAACGGTTGTCAGGTGTTATCGGCAGCGTCTTGTTTGCCGGCATCCTCGGGTGTGGTGGCGGTGGCGGCAGCCGCTGTTTCAGCGAGTGGCTTGTCAGCCGTCGCAGGTTCAGGTGCCGGTGCAGCAGGCATCGCCGTGGACTTCTCGGATGGCGCGGCGGCCGGTTGAGCCTGCGATGCATCGGATTCGGCGGTTTTGCCTGCCCTTGTCTTGGGGGTCGCAGATGGTTTGGTTGTTTTTGCGGCCGGCTTGCGTTCGCGACGCGCGCGCGGTTTGGCATCGTTTTCCGGTTGTTTGGCTGCGGTAGCCTGGGCGGCGGCTTTTTCCTGTTCCCGTTTACGCGCCAGTTCGGCGGCAATTTTTTCGTAATCGAGGGAAGCCTTTTTGATGGCATCCCCTACCGCGTTAAGCACCAGTTTGACGGCGCGAATTGCATCGTCGTTACCTGGAATCGGATAATCCACCAGTTCGGGATTGCAGTTGGTGTCGACCATCGCAATCACGGGTATTTTCAGTTTATTTGCTTCAGCGACCGCAATTGCTTCACGGGTAATATCCACGACGAACAAGGCGCCCGGTAAATCGTCCATATCAGCAATGCCGCTTAGGTTGCGTCGTAATTTGTCGAGTTCGTTTTGAAGGCGGGAGACTTCCTTCTTTGCCAATGTATCGAAAACACCTTCTTTTTCCTGTCGCTCGAGGTCTTTCATGCGCCGCACGCTGCGCCGTACCGTATTGGCATTGGTCAGGGTGCCTCCCAACCAGCGGTTGGTAACGTAATACTGACCGGTCTCGATCGCCTTTTCTTCGACGGCTTCCTTGATCTGCCGTTTCGTACCGACAAAAAGAATTTTACGTCCGCTGGCGACGGTATCGTAAGAAAACTTGCATGATTCCTTGATATGCACCAGGCTTTTTGCCAAATCGATGACATGGATACCATTACGCTTGTCGAAAATATAGCGTTTCATGCGCGGGTTCCAGCGCTTGCTCTGGTGGCCAAAATGCAACCCCGCTTCCAGTAAATCACGAATCCCGATATCCAGATCCCATACATCCATCATTCCCATCATGTCTCCTTTCGGCGACTACCGTTAACCGGCGTCGACAATCCGCGGCGATCAACGCACCCGCACCCACGGCCGCGAACCCGCCACTTCCATTCCCGACATTCGCAACATCCGCGTGACTGTCGGGAATCAAAACTACAGCAAACCAATATAGCATAACCCGCTTGATTCGGCAACCGAAAAATTCGACCGGAAAAAATCGACCGGCAAATCGCTGAGTTTTCGCGGCACTCAACACCCGACACTGCAGCGGGCCAACTCCGGGATTGACTTTCAGGGCTGCTTTGCTTATTCTTGGGCGTTATGAAGATACTGATTATTGGCGGTGGTGGACGTGAACACGCACTGGCCTGGAAGTTACAAGCCGACAGCATTCGACCGATGCTATACTGTGCGCCGGGCAATGCCGGAACGGCTGA
>PXCX01000066.1 GCA_003565195.1 PVC group bacterium
ATCCGCGATGTCGGCCAACACCGTTCCGGCGGTCGGATCGCCGCCGGCGCCGCGTCCGTACAATATGCTCTGGCCCACCATATCGCCTTCGACCACGACCGCGTTGAACACGCCGCCGACTTGCGCCAGCAGATGGTTGAGCGGGATCAACGTGGGATGCACCCTGACCCCGAGTTTATTCTCATGGGACTTGATAATGGCGAGCATTTTGATGCGATACCCCATTTCCAGGGCGTACCGTATATCCAGTTCGGATAAACCCCGAATGCCCTCGACATAGACCCGATCGCTCGTTACCGGCTGTCCCAGCATCAGCGACGCCAGGATCGCCGCCTTGTGCGCGGTATCGTGACCATCGATATCCAGGCTTGGTTCGGCCTCGGCGTATCCCGCCGCTTGAGCCGCCTCCAAAACGTCATCGAACAACAACCACTCGTTTTCCATTCGGGTAAGAATATAATTGCAAGTCCCGTTAAGTATCCCGTAAATACTGTTCACCCGGTTTGCGGTCATTCCCTCGCGCAACATCCGCACGATCGGAATACCGCCCCCGACGGCGCCCCCGAAACACAAGTCCGTGCAACCCTCGGCCGCCAGCGGGTACAATTCAGGACCATGCAAGGCCAGTAATGCCTTGTTGGCGGTCACCACCGGTTTACGCAATTCCAGTGCCATCCTAACCATTTCGCGCGCGGCGCCGACACCGCCCATCAATTCCACCACCATATCGATTTCCGGAGAATTCACAACCGCAGCCGCATCAGTCATCAGAATCGACGGATCGACGGCGACGCCGCGATCCCGTTCCGTATCCAGATCAGCGATTTTGCGAATGACCAGCCGAACTCCCACGCGTCGCGCGATCAGGTCGGCATGTTCCTGCAAACCAGCGACTACGGACGCACCGATGGTGCCGAAACCCAATAAACCCACTCCTATTTCTTTCATAATTTCACCCTGTCATGCTTGGCAAATAAACGTAGTAATGTACCTTAAGCGCCCCCTGAATTCAAGCTAATTTTCAGTTCCCGATATCGTCGGCTATAGCGCGGTCCCAGTTGCGCTTCGCGATGATCGAATCCAAATGCCCGCCGGGTCACAGCCAAAATAGGTGGCGCTTGAATACGTTTGGCAACCCCGATTCCCTGGTAGGCGTTCCACCAGCGTTCCAGATCGGCCACAAAATCGCGTGGTGTTGCAAACAGTTCATCCACACTTCCCGTGAAACCGATGTTCCGCTCCAATTCGCCTTGCAGGTACCACGCCAAAATATCTTCCGGTGTCGTACGGTCCCAGGATTCGACCCATGAACGGAACAAAGCGTCATGATAAGGATACTGTAACGGATCACCAAGTCCCTGTTCCACATCCTGGGCCGCACTCAGTTCGGCCGACGGCGTAACCCGGAAGCAGTCTTCAGGAATGGTTTCGTTTTTGAAGACGGCGTCATTCATGAATCTGGCCAGTCGATAGACATCATCTTTCCATAGATCGCCAATCGGGGCAAGGTAACCACCCAAATCCCCATACAACGTCGTATAGCCGACCGTCATTTCGGCTTTATTGGCGTTGCACGTAAAAACACCGCCAAACGCCGCGGCAATCGCAGCCAGGACACGCGCCGAACGATCCCGCGCCTGTACGTTTTCCAGCAGGTTGTCATTCAGCAGCAGCCGGTCATGGATCCGACCGTCAGCGGTCCGTAATTGCAGTCCGTCAATTTGGCTTCGCGTAAGCTCAACGCTTTGGTCAATCGGCGTCTCGGCGAACAGGCAGCCTAGCGATGCGGCCAATTGTCGCGTCGCCGCCAGAGTGCGTCGGGAATTATATCGGGACGGCATCGTCAGCAGCAGCAGGTCTTGCGGCGCCAGTACCCGGCGGTGCAATGCCGCCACCACGGCGGAATCGATGCCTCCGGATACGCCGATCACGACACGTTGCAGTCCAAGGCGTTTCATGAAATTGTCGATGCCGTAAATCAGTGCCCGGTCAATATCGGCAATGGTATCGACACGCGGTTTTAACGGTTTCCAGTCGTTACTGTCCGGCGGCCAAGCGAGGGAAAGATGGTCTTCCTCGAACGATGCCGGTCCGCTCAAGACATCGCCGGCGGGACTATAGACGGCGCTTGCGCCATCAAACGTATAAACCGTCTTGCCGTTGTCCTGGAGACCGACGCTGTTCACGTACAGTACCGGTCGTTCCAGTTGCCTTGCCAGACGGCTGAAGATGCGGTCACGTTTATTTCGTTTATTAAAGGTAAACGGTGAACTATTGATTAGCACTAAAAAATCGATGCCTTTTCCCGCCACCATCCGTGCCGGCGCAATGTCGTAATCCTCATCCCAGGCATCCTCGCACAACAATGCTCCAACCCGATGGCTGTCCAGATCCAGCGGCACTATAATATCTTGCAAGCGGCGCCCGGTTTCCCGGGCTAGTTTACAATTATCGTAAAAATGACGGCTATCATCGAATTCGCGATAATTCGGCATCAAGGTCTTGGCCAGGAACGGATATTCCAATCCGTTGTCAGGAATCACGAAACGACCGGCTTGCGCAACAAACAGCGCGTTATATTTACGTAATCTACCATCCTCATTACAACGTTTCGGGTCGACAGCCACGTTACCGAAAATCACTGTCAGATCCCGGGCTGCGGTCCGCACGGCATCGCCGCAGGCGGTACACTCCCGCAAAAACGCCGGGCGCTCCCATTCATCGGCCAGTAAATACCCCGGAATCGCCATTTCGGGAAACACCAGCAACCGTACGCCGTCACGACTTGCAGCCGCGATGGCGGCAAGCATCGTTTCGGTATTACGATATGGATCGCCGGGAATCACCGTCATCTGCTGCAATCGTATCGGCCATCCATTATTCATGGGAACTCATTTCCTCCACAATTCGTTCCACGACGCCGACGGGCGTCAGACCATTGGTATCGATATGCAACGATACCGACGCGTAGGCGGCGCGCCGCTTGTCCAACAGGTCGCGGATACGTTTTTCCCTGTCGGGTGCCGCCAGCAGAGGACGATGGGTTTCATGGGCAACACGCTCCAGAACACTTTCTGGCGCGGCATCCAGACACACCAGCATCCCCGTCCCTTCGAAAACGCGCACGTTTTCCGGATCGGCCACAACGCCGCCGCCGGTAGCAATCACCAAACCTTGGCGAGCGCTTAGCTCCTTGACCAAACGGCGTTCGACGGCACGGAAATACGGTTCGCCGTCGGCAGCAAAGATATCTGATATGGTACGTCCTTCGCGTTCCTCGATCAGTAAGTCCATATCAATAAAAGGACAATCCAACCGTTCTGCCAACAGTTTTCCGACCGTCGTTTTACCGGTTCCCATGAAGCCCGTCAGCACGATATTCGGGATACCCGGTGTCGATGTGTTTTTGATTGGATTGTTGGTCATACGTACAGACTCCGTTTTTCTGATTGATTTAACCGACTTGAATCGTATACTGTATGATCCTTATTTGCAATACTTTTAGAAAGATTAACGATGACCCAACACGAACGCTTCCATCTGCGTGATCTTGACGAACTGCGATGCAAAATCAAGGAATTGACCCTTGATTTACCCTTGACGGATAAACCGTCGATCCTCGGCACACCGCTTGCGTTAGCGGGCCGATCGGTCGCAAACCGGTTTGCGGTTCACCCCATGGAAGGCTATGATTCAACGGATGACGGAGCGCCGGGGCCCTTGAGTTTCCGCCGTTACGAACGCTATGCCCGCGGAGGCGCTGGCCTGATCTGGTTCGAGGCTACTGCGGTACTGCATGAGGCCCGTTCGAATGCGCGCCAATTATACCTGCATGCCGATAACATGGCGATCTATCGCCGTCTGGTGGATCACACGCGACAGGCCGCCAGCGAAGCCGGCAATGCCGATCCCTTGCTAATCCTGCAACTGACCCATTCCGGCCGCTACAGCAAGCCCGAGGGTGTGCCGGCGCCAATCATTGCGCATCACAGCGCAATTCTCGACCCGGTCATGAAGTTGCCCGACGATTATCCCCTCATCGATGATGACGCACTGGATCGATTGCAGGAAACATTTGTCGCCGCCGCTCGCCTCGCTGCCGACGCCGGGTTCGACGGCGTCGATATCAAGAGTTGTCACCGGTACCTGATTTCGGAGCTACTGGCATCGCATACACGGCCGGGTAAATATGGTGGTTCGCTGGAAAACCGGACCCGTTTTTTGCGCGAAGTTTTGACTGGTGTACAGCAGTCCGTTTCCGGAATATTCGCAACCTTACGCCTCAACGTTTTTGATGCGATCGCTTATCCCTACGGTTGGGGTGTTAATCGCGACGATCCCTCGAAGCCGGATTTAACGGAACCGCTATCCTTGATCCGGCAACTGGCGGCCATGGATATCCCGCTGCTTAACGTGACCATCGGTAATCCCTACTTCAATCCGCATTACGGACGTCCTTACGATTTCCCGGTCAAGGGCGCAACCGTGCCGGAAGAACATCCGCTGCAAGCGATTGCACGTTTTATCGATATTACTGCGCAAGTCCAGCACGCGGTTCCTGCCTTGCCGGTCGTCGGTTCCGGCTATGCCTGGTTACGCCACCTGATGCCGTATGTTGCCGCCGCCGTCGTCGAACGGGGTAATGCCGCCTTGATCGGACAGGGGCGCGGATCGTTTGCCTATCCCGACGCCGTACGCGATATTCTTGCCACCGGCCGGATGGAACCAGCAAAATGTTGTATTACCTGTTCGGCTTGCACCCAAATCATGCGTGACGGCGGCAGCACCGGATGCGTGGTTCGCGACAGCGAAATTTACGGACCGCTTTACCGCGAGGCCCGCCGCCTGGCGGCCGACCGGCTCAAAGAAGAAGCGCAACGTTGTCGCGACTGCGAGACGGCAACCTGCACCGCGGGATGTCCGGCCGGCGTGGATGTACCGTCATTTCTCAAGGCGTACGCCAACGATGATATCGCGACCGCCTACAGCGTTTTGCGGAATGCCAATGCCCTGCCGGAAATGTGCGCGCTGGTTTGCCCATCGGACGTTCAATGCGAAGGCGGATGCCTGGAAAACATATTCTGCGAGCACCCCATCCCTATTCGCGACATTCAATACGATGTCTGCCGGCGTGCGCGCCGTATGCAACTTACCGGCGTTAAACTGCCCGATCCGCCGCCGACAGCCGGGCGGATCGCCATTATCGGCGGCGGCCCGGGCGGTATTGCCTGCGCGGTTTACCTGCTCGAACAGGGACACCACGTCACGATTTTCGAGCGCGATCAAAGTCTGGGCGGCGTCCCCGACACGATCATTCCCAGAGACCGGTTCGACGATGCCGCGCTGGAAACCGAGGCGATCCTGAGTCCGGCACGCGATGCCGGCCGTCTTACCGTAATGAACGGCCGTATTCTTGGCGAAAACCTTGATCTAAAAAGTTTGTGCCGCGATTTCGATGCCGTATTTCTCGCAGTCGGCCTCGATTCCGGCGCCACGATGGGCACAGCACCGGGAGTCTACGATGCCCTCGACTATCTGTGCGCGGCGAAAGCCGGTAAGGCACCGCCGACGGGCGAACGTTGCGCCGTTCTGGGCGGCGGCAATACCGCCATCGATGCAGCGTTGACTGCGATTGCAAACGGGGTACGCGACTTGTATCTGGTGTACCGGCGTTCATTCCAGGAAATGCCGGCCTGGCAACGCGAACGCGAACTTTTACTGAAGGCCGGCGCCCATCTGTTGTTGCTCTCCCAACCCCTGGGCTACACCGTTGATGACGATGGCCGGCTGACCGGAGTCCGCATTGCCCGCACCGTATTGGGAGCACCGGATACATCCGGACGCCGTCGGCCAAACATCGTTGATAACAGTGAAACGATCTTGGCCGTCGACAGCGTCATCGAAGCTTTAGGACAAGCGGTACCCCCTGATTTAAGGCGCGCCCTGGAACCATTGGCATTTAACGACCACGGTCTGCCGCAGACGGATCCCGAATCGATGGCTTGCTCGATTCCCGGCGTTTTCGCCGGCGGTGACCTAGTCAACGGCGGCGCTACCGTGGTGCAAGCGGTCGCCGACGGTCGGCGTGCCGCCCAAGCGATCAACAGGCTGCTAAAGACCTACGCCTAGGCCATGACTTGAACCCCAGCGCCGGCGAATTCCGATCAGCGATCTGAGGCTACACTTGTCTGAGAGAACATGCTTCACGCGACGTCCTCCTGTGGATCTTAGACCCTTCGGCAATGCGGTTCAGCATGTTTCTTAAGGGATATCAACGCCCAAACGATAATACAAGGATGATGGCAACCTCTTGGTGTCGTTCACCCAGCCGATACCGTTCCCGGCATAATGGGACACGGCTCCCGGAACCGGCTGCCAACTGTCATCGTCAACCACCGAAGCAGACCACAGCGTATAATTCCGCCGCGGCGATGCCCGAAACATGATCGTCAAATAATTCCCATCGATAACATCGATGATCGCCAACACGCTGTCGGGATCATGGGGATCAGTGTCCGCGATATATTCCTGCCGTAAACTCATTTGCTTGTCGGGATTATACCGGTCATCAAGGTCGCTCCACGTTTCGGAAACATCCGGTGTCAGCCTGTGTTCATCATACCAATCGATGGCTACCCCGTTCAATGTACGGAACACGGCAACCACATGCAACGCATTGGCAACCTCGATTTCCTGGCGTTCATGCGCAAGCAACCCGTCGCTCCACCCGGAAAACACCGCACCCGTATCCGCCACGGCCGTAACGACGGTACCGCTGCCGCCATGCGGGATAAGCTGGTATTCTTCTCCCTCTATCGAACCACCGGCGCCGGCTTCATAACGCAACGGGTGATCCAGCAAGTCATCCGCGCCGGGCAGTCCGATCACGGCGACCGGTTTATTGCGATGCTCTTCCGTCCCGTCACCAAGACGTCCTTGCGAATTCACGCCCCATGCCCACAGACTGCCATCCGCCAGCATCGCGAACGAATGCATGGATCCGGCGCTCATGGCCATGACATTGGTCAGAACACCTTCTCCATCCGGGGCAAGAACTGGAATCGGTAGCGTGCTATACTGCCAAATTTCCGGCAAGCCGCTACCCCAACCCCAGATCTTGCCGTCGGCTGTCAAGGCCAGGGAATGATAGTCGCCCGCGTCAATGGCGACAATCCCCTGCAAAACGCCTTCGCCGCCGGGAGCTTTGACCGGCGCGGGAACAAGTTGCATGTGATAACCGGATTGACCATCTCCCAATTGGCCCGACTCGCCGGACCCCCAGGCCCAGACCGTGCCGTCGGATAAAAGCGCAAGGTTATGATAATGCCCGGCGCTAATCGCGACCACATTACTCAAAAAACCCTCGCCACCGGCTCCTCGAACGGTCAACGGCGTCATACAATAAGATTGCGTGTGCAAATACGTGCCATTACCGAGTTGTCCCCATGAATTCCTACCCCAGGCCTTGACCGTTCCGTTGCTGGTCAAGGCCAGCGAATGCCGCAAACCAACACTGATAGCCTGAACATCAGCCAACAGACCGTTTCCATCCAATCCGACAACTTGAACGGGAATACTGTAATCAATTCGCGTTCCATTACCAAGTTGTCCGTGAGCATTCAGTCCCCAGGCCCATACGGTGCCGTCGGATTTCAATGCCATGGAATGGGTCCAGCCGGCGGCAATTGCTACGGCGTCCTCGAAATCGCCGGATAAGTACAATCCGGCGCGCGTCCGGGTCGGTGTCAAGCGGGATGTCCGGCCGCTAACCCCCAGTTGTCCATCACGATTCTCGCCCCAGGCCCAGATCGTTCCATCATGTTTCAGGGCCAGCGCATATCCCGTCCCCATGCTACCCGCGCTGACTGCTCGTACGCCGGTCAGATACCCTTCGCCGTCCGGACCTTTCACCCGGCCCGACACCCAGCGATCCTCGGTCGTGCCATCCCCGAGTTGTCCACTCAAGTTGCTACCCCATGCAGATACCGAACCGTCCAAGTTCACCGCCATTGAAAAACTTCCGCCCGCGCTGAACAGTCCCGGTGGCGGAAGATGATCCGCAAAGGTCGGACCGCTAAACAACCACAAGGCAAGACCGCTACAAAAAAAATATCGCGACAATTTTACAGCCGCCATGCACGTTCGTCGTCTCACCAATATGTTTGTCATTCACACCTCGCCCGCTTACATTTACGCAACCCGTAAACAGATCTGCCAATTCACGGAATTTTAAGCTATATCTCTGCTAGCGACAAGTGTAAAATTTGCTCCCAGGATTCGGATTGTTGATTTATGATTTTCGATTTGTTACTGAAAACAAGCGCATTGCGTAAGTCGGATTGGCAGCGGCGCAGAATCGCCACGTTGGCAAGTGGCGGTTGTCGAGTAGCAAGTGAACGGCGGCCGGCGCGGGTACAAAAAGGCTGTTGGCATTGACTGCCTGGCTTTGCTATATTGTCAACGGCTACGAGATCAGCGTCACAGCGCGTAGGCTAGGTTGCCCCAAGGGACGGACAATTCTCAACGATAGCACCTTCTCCGGCTTTGATGGCCTCGATGTAATCTTTACCATCGCGAAGTCGGCGCGAAAAGCCCATCCCGCACAATCGCTTCTGCTTGATAGTGTGAATGTCGGTTCCCGCCACCTTTGACAAGCCGAAACTGTTAGCATAATCCATTGCATGCCGGTTGGATTCGTCAGCCCTTCCACTGTTAAGGACCTCAACGGCATCAACATAATTAGGAATCAACTGAACAATCTCGACTCCTTCACGGAAAGGATGTGCATGAACCACCGATCCGCCGTCTTGATGTACCCGGTCGCAATAGCGCAGCAAGTCCCAAGAGAGCATGTCGGGGTTGGCAATCAACCAGTCCTTGGTTAATCCGTAGGTAAGAAAGTGTGCCCAGCCATAGCCGTGTTCCCATCCAAAATGAACGTCCAGACCGACCTCACGCCCCCTTTGCGCTGCCACGTCATAACCACGGGAGAACAATTCTATTCGTTCGGGCCACGGCAAGTCCGTGCATACGGTTGTATTGCCGCCTAAGAAGTGGTCGGTTACAAAAATCCCCGTATACCCCAAGCTCTTGAAGAAATGCACAAAATCATCAGCGGAAGATTTTCCACACTTGCTGGTTTCCGCAGTATGAAGATGGGTTTCGTATATATATTGCGTCATCTTTTCGATTTCAACACCGCAAATCATGGTATCGTTGGGCTAGCGAAATATACCATGCATTTGTTCGCCATCCCGAACAGGCTCGATCAACGCCGAACAATCCAGCCGTCTCGCTCAGGAAACCTTGAAAACGCGTCGAACCAAGGTCTCGCAATCGAGATTCTGTCCTGTTTCCAATCCATGCACCGTGGTCAGATAAAGCACGCTGCACATGGCTTCCAAGCGCGGATGCTGCCGCGGCACATCGATTTCAACGGCGCCCGTGACCGTGCCGTTGACGGGTGTCGCCTTTTCGCGCAGGATAGCGAATATCTCTTTGAACGGGGTCGTGATTTCAGGATCGGCGACGTTGACGAAACCGCCATAGAGGCCCCGTCCATGTTCGGCTTTATTGCCCCATATATCACGTTCGGGTTGATAGGCATCGCCGGCATGCAACATGTCAAAAGCCGGCACACGGGCTTTGATATGAAACCGGCTACCGATCAAATGCGCGTAGGTATTCAGTACATCAAGATAATCATCGCCCATACCATGACAATGGCCGGTATCGGGTCCCCATCGCAGAGACGGTGTATCGGCTTCCGCCAGCGCATCGAGAAACGCGCGCACCTGGTCACTTGTTTCACAGGCGCAATCGTAGTGATTGTGTAAACAACACTCAAAGCCCTCGCGCTGGGCCGCCGCGAATTGCGCCAGTTCTTTCCAAACCTTCACAATATTTGCGGCGAAGGCAGGATCCTCGTCCTTTTGCCGTCCAGGCGGATGCAACATGGCATACTGTAGATCCGGGAAATATTTCATCAGGTCAGTCAAACGCTGCTGCGCTTTAGCCAGGTAAGCGGATGAATCTTTGCCCAGTCCTCCTCCGCCTAGGTAGGTTCCCGTAACACGCGTGTCGGCCGGGAGACGGGCAACAGATTCCTCGATTTTTTCGCAATCCAAACGGGTGGTATCCGCGAAACGGTTATCGGGATCGGCAACAGCTTCTGGTATTTCGATTTCGGTTACACCGGATGCCAAAAAATTTTCGGCGGCATCCTGAATTTTATCCGGATTGAAATTGAAATGCCGTTGGGTCGCGTAGTTCGTAGAGCTGATTGCCTGGCCTGCGATGCGTAGGGTGTTCACCTTTGGAGCCTCCTGTTGTTGTTTGATATGTTTTGACTAAAACGCAGCCAATACGGCTGAAGTCGAATCCGATAAACACTATCACCTAAGAAAAAAAATGCAAGACGAAACCATACGGAGTTCAATATCGATGGTATCGCGTAGCGGGCATAGAGCGGGCGTAGGGTGTCGGGTGTGCGGGTGTCTTAAACTGTTACCACCGCCGAAAACGGCTAGGTTGCGCGAAATCTTCAAGATACGGGATTTCCATATTGAACTGACGCGAAGTATTGAACAGTTCACGCAAAATGGCGCTTTTCCCGGTGCGCATATGTTCTGCTATGAGATAATATACGCGATGTCGCGCCCATTGATTCAAGATCCGGCGATCGCCCTCGGATATCTCGTCGATCGGTATTTCGAAAACAAAATCGTAAAGAACCTCGCCAGATCGTCCGACGACCTGAAATGCCAGCCGTTCCTTGTCCTTCGGGATTCGTCCGTGCAATATCAGCGGCCGATCCAGATACAGGTTGGAAAGCATAAGCGGATACACTTCGCTCTCACTGTCGCGCGTAAAATAATAGCGTAAATCGGTCAACACGGGCCTTGAAAATCCGTGCGCCAAATTGTCGATCAAGTCAGGCATATCCTCAAGCGCGCCCCGCAGCAGCCGCGCTTCGCCGCGGTTACGGTAAGTCAGCATATCCAACAAAAATATGTCGTCGTCATCATCCCACCACCCGGTTGAGGCCGCGAAAAACGATACTTTTCCCCTGTTCCTTTTAGTCAGGTTTTCAATGATTTGCGTGGTATTGGTTTCGCCAACGTTGGGCGGCAAACCATCGGTCAGCAAAAGAGCAATGTTGGGTCGAAGATGGTCGCGCTCCATATCGATCGCATGAACCAACGCCGCCTTCAGATCGGTAAAACCGCCTGAAGCCATATTGTCCAAAAAAGGTTGAGCCTGACGGATGGATTGTTCGTCGGCAGCAACCCAATCATCCGCATGCTGGTTTATAACGTGACTGAAACTAACGATATTGAACCGGTCTTGCTCGCGCAAATGTTCCATCGCTTTCACTATTCCATCGCGACAGGCGGAGACCCTATGTTGCCCCATGCTGCCAGAAAGGTCCTGGATGTAAAGAACATCCTTGGGGAGCACATCCAGCAGGGGTTCGCCCGTTTCTGTATCGCCTTCATGACGTTCAATTGCAATGGCGAAGAAGAGATCATCATGATCGTCTGAAGGCGTGTATTTTTTTACTCGCAAACTCAAATACCGTTCCACCGGTCTTAGATCGGTAACATCATCAGCGGTCTCTCCGAAGATGTCCGATATGGCGCGATCCATAAGGTCGTCGACGGCTTCGCTGCGTGTCGGCCATCCGGTTTCGCCGGTGCCATCGATTCTCGGCCGCCAAATATCCGAATCGACATCCGTTAAATCGCCGGGCTCGGACAAGCGCGCCGGTCGTGTGCCGGCGGCTTCCGCAAGATGACGGAATTCCTCAACGGTTCCGGGAACGACAATATCCAGAGCGTCCCTGACGCGCTTGACATCCGGACTAATGGCCCGCTGAAACGCCGTTTCAGGCTCGCTAACCACCCGATCGGTAATCTCGATAATTTCCTGTCCCGGCCCTATATCGATCAGCGGGGCCGCTTCCAGAAAGTCATCATCGGCCAACAGCTCATCGTCCAGCAAGGCTTCAGGCGACAGATCGGGTTCGAACACCGCCGGATCAATCCAATCCCTTTCGATATCCAACGGTTCCACGCCTTCCGGATCGATTTCGCGCGACGTGATCCGTAAATATTCCATATCCACCGCACGCCGCCATTCTTCCGGTTGTAAATCAACCTCGAAAATCCGTTTGTCTTCCGGATCAGTCGGCGCTGACGGTTCGCGGATATCACCATAAATCCAAGCTGCCGGGAAATAGATTGCCACAATAACGTGCAATCCTATCGACACAATGATGGCAACCACGGCCACGACTAACCGGCGCCTGCGCAATCGCAATCGCATGGCGGCGGCGGTCATCGGATTCATCGCCATGACAACACCTCTTTCCCCCAATGTTCTGAAGGTTTGGGTCTACTCCTCATAACGTTGCTCCAACTCCAACAACATCTTGTCGCGGTCGGCTTCACGCCCGAGACGATCGAATGTATCGGCCGCCTTGCGTAGTGCCCGCTCCGAAATTCCGGGAATATTGTACGTCAACCCCACCAGTGCATAATAGCGATTGGCATCGGTAAGATCGTCATCAGCCTCAGAACAGGCGCCCAAGCCCATCAGCGCCCTGGCCCGCAACACGGTTGCATCGCTTCGCTGGGCATGTTTTTCGCCCTCGCGAAACCAATGCCGGGCATCAGCGACACGGTCTTCAGCAAGCAGTAATTCACCCAAATTCACGGCGGCATCAGCGGCAAGCGGCGTATGGACATGAGTTTCGAGCGCCTTTTCGAATCGTTGGCGCGCCACCATGTTGTCGCCCGCATCAAGCGCCGCCAATCCCGCCAGGGCATGACCGATTTGATGCCATTCCGGCTGATCGCCGGCAGTTTCGACCAAAAGATCGGCCGCATGGATAGCTTCCTGAAAACGTTCGCCTTCGCGCAATTGTTGACTTAACCACTCCAGTAACGGCGAATCAAAGCGATCCATATGGGGATCATCCAGCAGAACCTCCAACAATTCAGCCGCCTCACGGTCGCGTTCCAGACGTTGCAGCGCAAGCGCACGACGGAACATGATCCGGCTTCGCTTCCGATTGTCCGGTCCGGCGTTCAAAGCCCGCTCGAAGGCAGCTTCGGCAGCGACATAATTTCCTTCGCCGGAATACAAAAGTCCCAGCGAAAAGGCGGCATCGGCCACGTAGTCGCTTTCCGGGAAGCGCTCCAACAATTCAGTAAATGACCGAACCGCGAGCTCGGTACGTTCCAATTGGCCCTCGCTCAACCCTTTAAGATACAAGGCATCGACCACGAGTTCATCTTCGGGATAGCTTTCCAACAGTTGCGCATAACCACGCATGGCTTCGCTATGCCGGTCGATCGATCGCCACTGTTCCGCCGCCGCCAGAAGCGCGTTTGGAGCCATCGAACGATCAGGATAATTTCGTGCGACCGCTTCGAAATACTCCGCTGCCTGGCGCGCGGCACCGCGTTTTTGAAACAACAGACCCAGCCGATAGGTCGCTTCATACGCCTGATCGCTATCGGGAAACTGTTCAATAATCAAACGGTAATTCTGGATCGCCTGGCTGTCGTTATCAAGATCATCGTGCGCAGTTGCCAGCAGCCAAAGCGCCGGCAACCGGTTGGCATCGGTCATGCGCACTGTGGCCATGGTCTCGAGCGCTCGCTGACGATCCCCGACTTTATACTGGCTTTGTGCCTTTTCCAGGATGGCAGCCTGCGCCAGACTCGAGCGCGGCGCCTTTTCCAGCAAGCGCGTGTATGATTCGGCTGCCGTGGCATGTTTTCCCAAACGACGTTGGTTGTTGGCTTTCAGGTAGTACCATTGATCCAAAGGTATCTGCTCGGCCGACTCCGGATCGACTGTTTCCAGGGTTTCGTCGCAAAACCGCAAACTGTCGGCATATCGTCCAACCCGGTAATACGTCCAGGCCGTCGGCAAGCGGGCTTCGGCAGCGCGTATATCATCGGCATGTTTCTTCCAGAATTCATCGAACCATGCGGCCGCTTGAACGGCGTCACCCGATCGCTCGGCCAATCGCGCCAACTGGTACAATGCTTCGGCGCCATAACGGGAATCGGGTGGATCGTCGGCAACCTGTTGCAGCCATTGCCTGGCTTCCGCCTGCTCGGCAGAATCGCCGTCCGCAAGCAATTTACCCAATTCAACTGCAATGTAAGGCGTAAAGGCGCTCACGCGTTCCCTGTTCAGAAAATCCCGCCATAACCCGATCGCGTCATCCCGCTCGCCGATTACAACCAGACTTCTGCCCTTCCAGAAATGTGCGGCATCAAGAATCGCCGGTTCCGGCGATTCATCCAATAATTCATCCAACAACCGTATGGTGGTTTCCTGGCGTTCAGCCAAACGAAACATTTCCGCACGCCGCAACATGGCGCGATGGCGATAGTCGCTCGGCGGATCGCGATCGATCACGCGCTTATACGCCCTGACGGCAGCCGGCAAATTGTTCAGATGGCGATAACATTCACCGATACGAAAATCAATCACATCCATTTTATCGTATTCGGGATTTTTCTCTCGGAAAACCTGGTACTCGCGAATGGCATGCTCGTGCAAACCGCGAACCATGAGGCCGTCAGCAAAGCGTAACTGCATATCGGCATCGACCGGTTCCCGGGCGTCGACGGCCGACAGCAACCCCACAAGCAAAATCAGCACAGCATGCAATCCCAAATATCTCATGGCGTCAGATCTTCCGTTCCTGTTTCGCCTCTCTGGAGCACCGCGAAACTCAGGTTCCATACATCCGCCATCCGGCACAAGTCCATGACCTTGACCAGTTCGCGATAGGGTGTCCGTTCATCCGCGCGAATCAATACCGGTTGCCCCGGATATTGCTGCACCAAACGACCCAGCAAATTGCGGATCGCATCCGGTTGCAGTGTCTCGCCGTGAACCGTAACATCGCCGTTCGGCATTACGTTAAGGATAATCTCGCCATGCGCGCGCGGACGTTGCTCCGCGGTACCGGAGGACGGCAACTGTAAATCAATCTGGGATTCCCATTGCGAAAACAATTGACTGGTCATAAAAAAGAACAGCAACAGAAAAACAACATCGATCATCGGCGCAATCTGGAAGCCGACCGATTCGGGTTTGTTCTTAGCCCGGAAATTCATGCCGACATCCTTTCAATGAAGGCCCGGTAGACTTCGCTGGAAGCCGATTCCAGAGTTGCAATCATGGTCGATGCGCGACCGCGGAAATAGGCGTAGAACATCATCGCGGGAATGCCGACGATCAGGCCGGCCGCGGTAGTGGTCAGGGCTTGCGACACACCCTGCGCCAATTCCATGGGTTTGGCCGAGGCCAGATCCGTGGCCACGGCATCAAAGGCGCTCAACATGCCAAAAACAGTTCCCAGAAGGCCTACCATGGGAGAAATGACGGCAATATCGAGCAAATATTGGGTCTGCCCCTGCAACAGCGATCCCTGACGGCTACCCTCGCCCTCCAGCATATCCTTAAGCATCGCCGGCTCGGCCTTGCCGGCATCGCCCATGCAATCCAGCCCGGCCAAGACCACTTCCGATAAAGGACAGGGTTTATACATGCAGGCGGTCCGGATATCGTCGAGTGTTCCGGTGCGTATCTTCTTAGCGACATCATCCCGGAAAACAGGCGGCACGATTTGTTTGGGACGCAACACCACAAAGAAATAAATGATAAAGGCCGCACCCAAGAGCGACATCGCCGCCAACACCCACATGATCCAGCCGCCCTGATGCCAGAGCGCAACTAGCGAAAAAGAGGTTTCCTCCGTCACGGCGCCCTGTGCCTGTGTTGTTAGCAACGGCAACACCATCGCCGCGGCCACCAGCCAACCCCAAAACTTGCATCTTAACCTTATCATTTTCCGTACTCCCTTCGGTATGTATCCCAGGCAAAAACCGTCTGTATAAATCAAAGCCGTATGATAACATTGTGGCGCGTGATCGTAAAGAATTGTTTTCGCCTATTTTCATGCTTGACACAACCTCATTGTTTTTGATTTGATATTGCGTATTAACCAAACGCTTTACTCGAAAAAAGAACAGGAGATATATATCCATGAAAAACGTGATAATCCTCGTAATCCTGGCCGCCTTATTGCCTGTACCGTTATCTATGGCCACCAGCACGTTTCCCGCCGGCACCCGGGAAGTTCTGTTTGAAGGCTCCTTGACGCTCGAAAACCATAAAGGTTCCACTCGCGCGGATATTCTGGCAGGCTACGGCTATTTCCCGGCGGATAACATCGAGATCGGTGTGCTCGCTTCGTTCCGCAAGACCGAATGGGACAGCGCCTGGGGAATCAACAGCGTGTGGGGCATTGGCGGATTCGGGGAATACAATATTGAAACCGGCGGCGCCTGGCTACCGTTTGGAGGCATGCGCTTAATGCTGCTCGACGGCAACAACAGCGACGACACCTGCCTCAATGCAACTGCCATGGTCGGTTTGAAACTTATGCTGACCCGGTCGACGGCCCTGTCGATTGCCGGACATTATGATATCGCCACGGAAGATATCTATTTTATCGACGGCAAGGCGGAAAACGACAACCTGACCGCCAAAGCCGGATTACGGGTTTTTTTCTAAGCAGCGAATACGGAAGCGTAGCTCAGTTGGCAGAGCAGCTGACTCTTAATCAGCGGGTCCAGGGTTCGAGTCCCTGCGCTTCTACCATCGGGATGGCTTGAAAACAAGCGTTTTACCCCTTATCGGCAAGGGTTATCCGTGTTTCCCCTGTCGGCTTGTGTCGCTATGCGTTCCCTTCGATTCCATGCCCGGCCTCCCTAGATAAGCCCCCATAAACCCCCACTTTCACCCGCAGATCATTCCAGTGGCTAAAAAAGAGACTCTTTCACGCTGTTACGCGTGATCGGCCCGGGTAGGATGGAAGAAGGGTGCGCCGGTGATCGGACGGCCTGTAAAACGCGGATTCCCAGATTGAGGTGCTCACTGGCCTGCCTCGCCTGGTCGGCCCGCAAACGTTCGGCGGCGGTGCCTTCAGTCCGGTTGTCGGAATCACAGGGAAAGGGAGTGCACAGACGCGAAGCCGGTACGGCGTAATTCATCGAATCCGCGAGAGTCGATACTGGGATTTGCATTTTTTGGGGGGCAATGTTTGCATTTGCGGCATATTAGGCGTAGGAAGCAAAAAAAAGGATCCATGCGTTTTCGTTTTGGGCAATCTCACGAAGGAACGCCATGAAAACAGAATAGAATTAATGATGTTGACAGCCGTCCGGCCTCTCGCACCGATTTTGAAGCGCAAGGCGAGTTGCTTTATCTGCGCCAGATGCTGCTGTTTGATTTCGGAACATTTGCTTGCGCTTTTGTTTCATTACTTTTTCGACATCAGCAAATGGCGGGTTTGGTTTAAGAACTACACGAAAACCCAAACCTAAACCTGCAGTTTTTCCCGGATAATGATGGCGAGTTGATGTTTTGCAATATTCTGCATCATAGTACCAACTACCGCCACGCACTACTACACCAAGAAACGGTTCCACCTCGTCACGCGATACAGATTTAGGATTGCACTGTCCGTCAATAAGGCGATTGTATGCACCGTCTGAATAACAGTCTTCACACCATTCGAAAACATTCCCAGCCATGTCATAGAGTCCATAAGCGTTTGGTGGATAACTTCGAACGGGAGTAGTTGTGTCAAAACATTTTCCGGACGTAGTTTTCTTTATACCTTCTTTCCAATGCTGATCCCACCATTCTTCCCACTGTTGAAAGGTCATAGGGGATCTAAC
>PXCX01000040.1 GCA_003565195.1 PVC group bacterium
AAGCCATTCTTAACTTGAAACAAACGTTAAGCCTATGATATGATAATAACCCATGAGCTTTTTTACCTTCATATCTTCCATCGGTTGCGGTGTCCCGGCAACGGCGCGAGCCTCGCGCGGCAGGATCCGGGTTATCTGTGTTCCTCTTGCAGGATTGCTTCTGTGGGTCGGGGCCGCCCGTTCGCACGCCGATTCCTGCGCTCCGTTTGACGTACAGGCGATTACCGTAACCGAATCGGCAACGCTTGCCGAACATTTTGATGTATCAACATCAGCCACCGGGATTTCGCTGTCTTTTCCGGAAAAGGCTGAATTTGAATTACGTGCCGCAACGAATTGCTGGCTGGCGGCCGGGATGCTGGCCTTTGACTTGCATCTCCCTCCCTCTATCCCGGAAGATACCCGGTTCATGGTTTTTTGGGTTGACGCCGGTCACCATTGGTTCCAGTATCAGTCATACGCTTCACGGGCCACCAATACTGTACAAACGGTCCGGATTGATCTTTCGGCTTCGGCAACCGGATGGGAGGCGCATGGACATTTTGGTCATTGGCATCATCGCTCGCGAAAACGTCCACGCCGGATCGGGCTGCGCTTGTTTTCCGATGCCGAATACGACGGCGTTGCCGTCATCGACAACCTGCATGTCACTCCGGCAATTAGCCCCCAAAAACCGCCCGAGATCGATCGCATCCGCATTTTAACACCACAGGCAAGGGTCTACGAACGTTATGAACTGGCGATTGAAATTCCTGACCGCTACGATAATCCTTTCGATCCCACCGAGATTGACGTAACCGCCAAAATCACGCAACCGGACGGTCATATGCATGAGATATCCGGTTTTTACTATCAATCGTATTACCGTCAACCCAGCAGCGCGACTGACCGCGTCATTCCACAAGGGAAACCCCACTGGCGCATCCGGTACAGCCCGACGATGACGGGTCGGCACTGGGTGACGCTTCACGTCCAAGACGCTCACGGCAGTGATCGTTCACCCACCCTGGAATTCGACGCCGCGCCACCCCAAAGGACGGGGTTCGTACGTGTTTCCGAAAACGATCCGCGTTTTTTCGAATTCGATAACGGTACACCGTTTTTCCCGATCGGACATAATCTTCGCTCGCCTTTCGACGAGCGCATGAACCGACAGTTTCCCTGGGCCATAAGGCATGACAAGGGCGCCAGAATTTACGATCATTATTTCCGTCAAATGGAGGCACACGGCGAAAACATCACGGAAATCTGGATGGCGTCCTGGTCTCTGGGCATTGAATGGAGCCGCACGGCACCCGGTTACCATGGGATCGGCCAATACAACCTGATGCATGCCTGGGAACTCGACCGGGTTCTCGAAGCAGCGGAACGGCACGGTATCCATGTCACGCTGGTGATCCACAACCACGGTAAATTCAGCATTCACTGGGATACAGAATGGGATCAAAATCCCTACAACAAAGCCATGGGCGGCTATCTTGAACGACCTGAGGATTATTTTAGCGACGAACGCGCATTCGCCGATTTCGAGCAACTGATGCGCTATATTATTGCGCGATGGGGATCAAGTCCCAATATCTTCGCATGGAAACTATGGAACGAACTGGATTTGACCGGATCGCACCGCGAACGCGTCAATCATCGCCGTGCCGAGACGGTCGAATGGCATCGCCGCATGGGGCAGCGCGTCAGGGCGATGGATCCCTACCGCCATATGATCGGCACCCATTTTTGCGGTGATTACACCCATCAGAATCCCGAAATCGTAGAATTGCCGGAAATGGATTTTTCTTTAATTGACGCCTATCATTCAAACCCTGACCCTCTGCATATCGTCGAATTGATGCGTCGCACGGCGATTTTCAACAATCGTTTTGACAAGCCGGTATTGATTACCGAGTTCGGTGGATCGCCCCACGCCGCAACCCTGGAGCATTTGGACGGCGCGCTGCATGCCGGGCTGTGGAGTTCGATCGCCATCCCACTGGGTGGCGCTCCCATGCTTTGGTGGTGGGGACTTATTGAAGAGCAGAACCATTACCCGAAATTCCGGGCGTTGGCCAATTTTATGGACGGTGAAGATCGTCGTAATCCCGAAGCTTACCTGCGTCATGGGCAGAAACTGTTCGACCCTGAGACCGGCAATACGCATAATGGCATCACAACCTATTTTTTCTCGGATGGCCATGACGGACTGGGTTGGATGGTCGACACCCATCACTTCAGTAGCCGCCAAACGCCCACGGTTACCAATCTTGTGATGCGACTGGACTCCATGTCGCCGGGCAATTTCATGGTCGAATTCTGGGAGACCGAAGAGGGCACCCCTATTCACCGCTCGCATCCGGCAAACAGCAACCGCCTGCTCGAGGTGCAAGTACCCGACTTTTCACGGGATTTAGCATTCAAAATCCGTTTTCTGGACAACGGAGAAGTGCCGTGAGCTACAGCCGCGTTACTGCCGATAAAAAGCAGCAACTGGCCGCCCGGATGGCGCGCCTTGATGTGCGTGAAAGCGACCTGCGCGAGACCTTTATTCTGGGTGCGGGACCGGGCGGTCAGAAGATCAACAAGACCGCGGTTTGCGTCCGCTTGCAGCATGCGTCCAGCGGCATCGCCGTTAAATGCGGCAGCACACGACATCGTGAACTCAACCGTTTTTTGGCACGGCGGAAATTATGCGAGCGGATTGAGGAACGGCGAACCGACATGCTGAGCGCCCGGCAACAAGCAATTGAAAAAATCCGACGCCAAAAAAGTCGCCGCAGCCGTCGTCAACGAATACGCATGCTCGAAAACAAACGGCGGCACGGCGAGAAAAAGCGTAGTCGCGCTGCGGTAATACCGGAAAGTTAACGCCTACTGCAACAAGACTAAATTCAGACTGAAAGCAAAGACCGACCCATGAAAAAAGATCAAGAAGACGCCCTGATATTAATCCGCAAGTCGATCACGCGGCATGCCGACACGTTAAAGCGTTTGGCGTTGAAGATTCATTCAAACCCCGAACTGGGCTTCGAAGAAAAAAAGGCTTGTGCCTGGCAAATGTCATTGTTAAAACGCTGGCGTTTTGAGGTTACGACGCCCTGGGCCGGCATGGACACCGCCTATCGGGCGACCCGCGGTACCGGGAAACCGATATTCTGTTTCATGTCCGAATACGATGCCCTGCCGCAAATCGGCCATGGTTGCGGCCACAATCTTATCAGTGCAGCGGCATTGGGCGCTGCCCAGGCATTATCTCAAGTGTTAGCCGCGCGACAAATCCGAGGGACCGTCATGGTATTGGGTACGCCGGCGGAAGAATCGGGCGGCGGCAAGGTCAAACTGGTTGCCGGGAATGGCATGCGCGGTGTGGACGCCGTACTCCTGGCGCACCCTTCATACCGCACAGCGCCGGACTGCGGTTGCACCGCAATTCAACGTTACCGCATTCAATTCAAAGGTCAGTCTGCCCATGCTGCGGCATCACCGGAAAGAGCCAGAAACGCCTTGGATGCGGTCATGTTGCTTTTTCAGGGCATCAATGCCTGGCGCCAACAATTACCCGAAAGCAGCCGGATTCACGGGGTTGTTTCCGAAGGCGGAGTCATGCCCAACATAATTCCGGATACCGCGGGCTGCATTTTTTATTTACGTTCGCCGGACGACCATGTACTCGAAACCATGTCTGAACGATTCAGAAAAATTGTAGCCGGCGCAGCCTTAATGACTGCAACCGAAGCAACCATCGAGCCATGGCTGGAACCCTACAAGGCCCGATGGCCTAACACAACCCTTAACCGCTTGTATCTTGAATCTGCCGAACGCTGCGTGCTGCATCCCGAAATACCGGAACAACCCGGCCGCGGATCATCCGATTTCGGCGATGTCTCGCAGCAAGCGCCCGGAGTGCATGTGTATTTCGGGATTTCCCGTAAAACGATTGCCGGACATTCTCCCGATTTTCGCAAGGCGGCCGGTAGTTCCTACGGCATCCAGCAGATGCTCAAGGCCGCCCAGGCGATGGCCCTGGTCGGCTATCGATATTTCTCCGAGGAAACCGTGCAACAGTCCGTTGCGCAAGACTTCACCGTGGATCAACGCGGACGACCTTGAAAAGCCGCGCCTATACCTTGCGATGACATGCTCTAAAGTAACATAACAAAATCAGTAGCATCCCATAGGGATGCGGAATGTTGGAATACTGGAATTATGGAATGTTGGAATGTTGGAATACTGGAATGTTGGAATGTTGGTAAATAGTGCAAATATGATGCTTACGTTTTCAGATTCCGGTGATGCGCCAATTTTGCGTTGCATGTTTTCCGGCTTGCTGAATAAAGGGTTTGGCCTTCTATCATTATTCCAATCTTCCATCATTCCTTTATTCCATGGGATGACAGTGACTTCAATGGTATCGTGACGCCAATAAAGAAGAGATAAAGACAAACGAGCACTTGAGGTAAACCATGACTAAGGCGACAATCGATTTTTGGAAACCCTATCCGTTGACCAGTGACGAAACATTGTCATGGACAATCGGTGACGTTATGCTGCAGGCACGCCATACCGCGCATGAATGGCAGATTGCGCTTCAGGATATCCATGCCTCGAACGACACTATATCCTGGAAACGGTATACAACCGGTACGGAAGAACAAGTTCTGGAACCGGTTCCCCGCATGCCTGACCTTTCGGTCATTGTACGACCGGAAGAACCGGTCCATCTCGCACCGGAACATACCGCCGTGTTTTTTGTCAGCATCCCGCTCTGGCTGCAATTGACCGCTGGCAAAGACCGTTCCCTGGTTCTCTGTGACGCACCGCTGGTCAATCTTTCGAAGCTCTGGTTCGGCGAACCCACGGATGGCGAACTCTGTTATTCGCTAAAAACCCGAGCGCGCCGGGACGACAACCAAACCGATGAGGCGCATCGTGCCGTTTGCAAAGTGACGATGCACAATGCATCGGGGAAGATGGTTGATTTTGAACGTTTATGCCTGCCTGCCAAACATTTGAATGTTTACCGTTCGCCGCATACCTTGCGTGGCGACGAGGTAACCGTGACTTACGGCAAAGACGCAATCAACCAAGTTCGCATCCACGGACGTCCAGCGGAAGCAGCGGAAGACAAACCAATGGGCGCCGCACGTGAAGCGGCACCCTCCGGCAAGGTGATTCAACGCGGGTTCGGCATGCTGCGCTCGTTTTTACACTAACCCTCCCAGACCGGGAACACATATACGGAACAGGATTGACATGATAACAGCACTCTCTTTAGCAACCATTCCAGAGTCGGGGCCGATCTGGCTCGGCCAAATCTTACGGGCCGCCATCCTGCTGGCTGCCGGATATATCGTGTTGATGACGGCAACCCATCTAACCCGCCGTCAGCTCGCAAAACGGCTGACCCCGCAAGGACTCATGATCAGCCAGAAAACAATTTTCTACGGCGGCATGATCCTATTGTTGATCATGGTTCTGCAACAACTGGGGTTTCAACTAACCGCCCTTCTGGGGGCTGCCGGCATTCTGGGCATCGCCATCGGGTTCGCCTCGCAAACCAGTGTGTCGAATATCATCAGCGGTATTTTCCTGATATCTGAAAAACCGGTGGCCGTCGGAGATGTGGTCTCGGTCGGCAACACGACCGGGCTGGTACTTTCCATCGATTTGTTGTCGGTCAAGCTGCGCACCTTCGACAATTGTTTCGTACGGATTCCGAACGAAACTATCATCAAGGGCGAACTCAAAAACTTTACCCGCTTCCCGATTCGCCGGTTCGACCTCAATCTCGGGGTCGCTTACAAGGAGGATATCGGGCGCGTCTTGCAAATCCTGAAAGAGATCGCCACCAAGAATCCTTATGTTCTGGATGAACCGGAACCGATGATTCTATTTACGAACTTTGGCGCCTCATCCCTGGATATTTTCTTCGGCGCCTGGTTCCATATCCCTGATTTCCTTAACTTACGAAGAACGTTGTTACGTGAAATCAAGGAGCGTTTCGACGCCGAGGACATCGAGATTCCGTTCCCGCACACGACGCTCTACGCGGGCAGCGTCAGCGATCCGTTCCCGATCCGCTTGGTCGCCGAAGCCGGCCAAGCCGGCGCCTTTCCCGGCAATCGCCATGAGCAGACGACGCCAAGCGTGCCTCGTGGCGATCGGAAACTTGAGTAAACATACCCGCCTACGGCGGGCGGAATCCTGAGTGCTTGTTTCGCTGTGAACGGATAAGAAGGTTGCCGCACATTAATGATCCGTATATTGTCTAGATCGTCTCCGTTCCGCTTCGCATTGCAGGTGTTGCGTTGGACGGGCCAGAACGCCGCAGCCATTGTCCTGGTGTTATTCGTTGCGGTCTGCATATGGATAGCGAAATGGAAACCGGAAGAAAACGTGGAGGATCCCGAAGTCATCGTTCCTGCGGAAAAGCGGCACGACTATCTTGACGCCACAGTTATCAAAGGCTTGCGCTACCGGGGAGCTGGCTGGGAGATCCGGATCGGATCTGTTGAAATTCGGCGAAGATCATTCGGATTTATCCGCGTCGGAGCCTTAAACGAGGTCGTGATCTCGGAGATGCACATTACGCTTACGCCGGAACATGGCGCGCCCGATCTCATTGCGCTCTTTCGCGCCATCGGACTACCGCACGAGGGCGCAGGGGACGCGGACTCCGTGCCTCCGATCCGTCGATCGCCTGAGTTCAGCGGCTTTATGGAGCCGCTCTTCGCGCATTCACCCCACGCGAATATGCGATTTTCGCATGCCCGGGTGGATAACATCTCATTATCCTATGAGACCGGACCCGGCAAACCCGACCTGATTCTGCTTGAGGCTCCATCCGCCGTCATTGACAGAGGTCAATTACGATTCAGCGGCGCGGTAAAATTCGGCAATCTGGCCGGCCAGCGTATCACATGCAAGACGGCACGCCTGTCTTTATCCGAACATCCCGTGTTATCCATACGGGATGCCACACTGCACACGCCTGACATCACACAGTCAATTGACCGTCTTTCATTCCCGCTTACGGCCCTGCTTGCCGGCGAAGATTTGCTGTAATACGCCGGCTACTCCAGCAATCGGATCCGATAGAATTTGCGTATCGCATCCCCAATATCTTCCGTGTAGATGTTGATATATGGCGTGGCGGGCGTTACCCGTTCGACTGTCCATTCGCCATCCAGTCGATTCGTGGCCGATTCCACTGCATAATACCGGTAGGGCATGCTCTGCCAACGGATTTCCATAACCGGTTGCCCGGGTGCCGGCATAAACTGATCGGTCAGTCCCAGATAAGATTCGGGATCCGTCGGATCGGTGCGAGCGCGCAACTCATCCTCGTATGTCATACCGGACGGCGTGAGCGCATTCGGATTTCGACCCGTTTCGCCGAAATAATGCAATTGCCACAAGTCCGGCAGACCGAGCCCATCCGTATCCTCCAACGGCAACCCCAACCGGTCGGCCAGATGCCACTGCGACAGTTCCGGGAATATCCGGTTGAATGTCGGATCCGGGAAAGTGCCCGATAGCGGCCAATTTTCCGCATCAAAGTTCGGCAGATGCGCGCGCGTTACATAAGACGGTACGAACAATCGACCCAGATGCATGACCTCGAAAAAAGCGTGCTCGCCTTTGCGGTTCACATAATCAATCAGAACCGGTTCGGACATGCTGTCTTGCAGGTCTTCCAGCAGCGCGCGCAACGCCGCTTCGTCATGGCTCAAAGGGTCGCCGCCCATCAGGAATTGATTGGCCCAAACGGCAAACACATCATTGGATCGACCGCCCGCATTCAACCGAAGGAACTCCGCCCCGGAGAGGTACGCACTGATCGCGTCGTGCAACGCGTTTGAAGCGGCGACGAACGCTGCCTCATCCTTGACGGTAAACAGAGCGGGCGTCTCGGGATCGTGTAACACATCGTCCCATAGGAACGGATCACGCTCCGCCCAGTCGACCACGTCCACATCGTCCATCGCATACGCTTGCGCAGTGTGAATCAGTGCTTTCCATGTGTTCAACCAGGTCCGCGCCATCCAGATATCGCCGTGATCCATCTCAATCGTGCGATTTACGGGATCGTTATCCGGCGTCAGGATCTGGGTAAAGGCATCGTCCACACCATCCAGACTGGCAAGCGCCCGGTCAATTTGATACAGGAAGACGGAACCCAAAGCTCCCTGCAGGCCCGCGCCGCCGACCAGATCCCGGAGGCTGGACGGATTACGGAAAAAGTGATCCAGGTCGAGCACTTGGCTCAACTCCACCGTAAACGGTTCGGCGGTTGTGCCGGTCAGCGAGTCCCGGACTTGACTCAGCATGTTGCAAAACAATTGCTCATCATCCAGGCTGTCAGGATCGAATACGATCAGATCGTCGTGCTGATAATCCGTTTCGTTGCGGATCAGTTCCGAGCCCACCTGATAGAAGTCAATCGCGTCAACAAATCTATCCGCCGCTTCGGCAAACAAGGCGACATTGGTCAGGGCGCCGAGCTGCGGGTACTTCCCCAGATGGTCACTGAGTTGGAGTTCCTGGTCGTCCAGATCCTCGAATGCGATCTGCCAATCATGCGCCCGGACCATTCGGAGCAACCCTTGAAAAAAAGACAGGCCGCCAAGAAACATCTGGACATCGCCCGCATCCACCTGTACTTCGTTATCAATGGGAAGATGCGCAGGACTGAAAATCACGCTGCCCTTCCAACCGGCGGGTATACGTCCAAGATTTGTCAATCCTTCTTCGATGATCTCCTCGATCTTGTTGGCGGCCAGGTGCACCACTTCATCCAAACCAGGCGGATTCTCTACCAGATTAGACGGAAACTCGGCCGTCCAGTCCCACAGATCCCGGCCCTGCTCGGGCATACCGAAATCGGTAAGCATCTGGGCCACTTCATCGTCAAAAGGCAAAGTGAACGGGCGGGTCAGCAACCGGAATATGGCTGCGCCATAATGATCCGGATCCGCGGTCAGGGCGTCTCCGAATTTCTGGTTGGCTTCGATCAGATCCCCGTTTTCGGCGAATTCGCCCATGAACTCGGCCAACGCATCCAACCCTTCAAGGAAGAAAGATTCAGCGGCAGTCTCGCTGCGACCGGTCCCGTATATTCGAACATCATAAACGGGAACTTCTTCGTCGTTGCTCGGGATTTGCAACACGACCGCTTTGCCCCAGATGTTGGTGGGGGTGAATACGATGTTCACATGTCCCGACGCATCCGGCGCAAAAGTTTGATCCGAAACCTCGTTCTGTACTATCGTGAATTGCTCAAGATCATGACCATCCATCAAAGTCACGGTTCCGATTTCGAGATCCAATTGACCAATGTTGACCACTTCGAACACCTGCGTCACCGATACGCCAAGATCAACATACCCGAAATTATGTGAAGCAGGCTGCACCCGAAGGATGGGCCGATCCGGTCGCCATGCAATATGAGTAACGTTATATTCCTCATCGAACTGACAGGCGCAACCCTGTGTATCGGCCTGAAAATCGTATTCGTCCTCCGATTCATGTCCGCCTTCAACCGAGAAATCGGCTATCCATGTACCACCGGGTTCAATCTCGACATATCGGCCGATGTGGGATCCAAAAATGTTCACATTCACCCACTCCCCCGCAACCCCCGTGCCGCTAACGGTATTGGCATCGCGGTTCACGCTGACAACCTGCAACTCCCGTACCAGATGTTCCCGGACAATTTCGCCGCATTCCACCCGCACCAGGTTGCCGGCCTGAATATTGTATGATGCATTCCGCAGATTCCAATCACCCCATTCGTTTACCTGCGCGCTGCCTTCAAATTCGACAGGATCGCCGATCGTTATGGTCACCGTATCACCGGCCGGCCAGTCGTGTCCCCAGAGGCTGTTCGAATTCGGATCCACAGATAAACGCGGCCACACAGCAGTCCAATGAATAAACGTTTCATCCCCATCATCATCGAACTGAATCGCGCCGCCCTCCATGCCCGGCTGCAAATCGAATGCGCGTTGATGATTATCGCCACCCGCGGATTCATTAAAATCCACCAGCCATTCTCCATTCGCATCCGCCTCCACATCGCGGCCAATGTCGTCATCCCATACACTCATGTGCACCCACGTCCCCGCACGGGCGGTTCCCCGGATGATATTTTCCACCGGATTGATTTCGCTGATTGCCAGCTCGGTCACCACATGCTCTCTGAAAACGCTCTCGGATTCGGCGCGAATCAATTCACCGCCCTGGACATCAACCGGACTGACCACCCCCCAATCGCCCCATTCGTTGACTTCAACTGTACCGATCAGTTCATCCGGTGTGCCCGCCCGTGTCACGACTACCGTCTCTCCAACAGGCCATTCATGTCCCCAGACTTGGTTCGCCACCGGATCGACCTTGAAATGCGGGTTTGCAGGTACATGGACCGTAATACTTGTCCATGTGTCGGGATTGGCCACAGTGACAAATGCAGGCACACCTTCGTGTGTACCCACCTCGGTATATTGGCCGTCAGGCGGTCCGTACAGGTGACCCGGATTTTCCGCGTTCCCAGCCCATGCGTGATAAACGTACGTTCCATCCGACCCTTCCAAGGCATCGACATGAACGGTTTCATACGTCCGGATCACATAGAATGCATAAGATCCCTCGAATGTATCCGTATGATTGGCCATTCCGAGCGGCGTGTAGTCGTAATCATGGATATTATAGAAATAATCCCACCACTCATCTTCACCGGTATAATCGGTGTCGCCCCCCCAAACCTCATAGGTGGGCCAGGCCTGACAGAGCGCAGTTGCAAAAGCAACGACCAGGACGAGAACGGAAACTCTTACGCAGAAACAGTTTTTCATCTTTTTTCCTCCTGAAAACAAACGTTCCCGGATTCATAAACTCGCTTTTGATACAACTAACGTTAAACCACGTTTTCGGCACGCTTCAAGAGCAATCTTACATGACCGGCAAAATTCACGCCAATTTCCTAATGTCAGGAAAAGCGTATAATTCCACAATAAAAAAGTCAAGACATTGAATTTTTCTCACTGAACACTTGTCGCCGGACATTTCATGTGATACTTTATAGGGATGGACACCGGGTTACCTATCGATCGGATGAATCCCCGCGGCAACCGTTTGCGCCGGCCGGGTCAATCCGCGTTTGTGCTTCTGCTGGTTCTGATATTGACTTCGATACTGGGCGGCACCGTACTGGCAACCCAGCTTATGATTCAACAACGGTTGCATGCCACGACCCATCGCAATCAACGCTATCAGCGACGGATTGCTGCTGACGCCGCCGTCCAACAATTGCTTGGCATTAACCGGATGACCGACGAAACGATAACCCAGGCGGTGGTCAAGGTTGGGTTGCCGGAAACCTCCACCATAACCCTCGCCTGGAAATCGGCGCCGACCTCAACCGTGACAACACCGAACACCTGGTGGATGACGGCAACCGTTGCCGGAGACAACGGCGAAGATGCGCTGGACTATACGGTCCGGCGCGACGGCGAGCGCTGGCGCATGGAACGTTGGTAAAGGATGCCATGACGGAATCGAGAACCACAACACCGCCGTTTACCTGGATACCCGAGCTGATTGGCGTTGACTGTCTCGCGCAGCCGCCGATATTCATCCGCAGCCGCCGGATCCGAGGCCGATTACGGCATGAACGGCTTGAGAGCCTGCCTAAAGGTTCATCGGTTCATACCGTTGGCTGCGTGGCCAACAGCGAAAGCGTGGTACGCCGACTGGAAGCGCCGTATTCTGCTGCCGTCAAGGCACGTCGTGTCTTTCCGGCATTGCTCGACCTGCGGCTTCCGTTCCCGGAAACCGAATGCGAACGGGTTTTTCTGGATATCCAACCGGTTTCCGGCGGCGGTATGCAGACGCTGGCCGTCGCGGCACGTCGTTCGGCGATCCGCTCCCGCCTGGCAGCCTACAAGACACTCGGCAGCGATCCGTTGGCGCTCGACCAAGAGGGGCTGGCGTTATGGACGCAAAGCATGCTGGAAGATCCGCCGCCAGATAACAACCAAGCCGAAGCCGTTCAAGTGGTTGTCGCGTTGCGTCCAAAACAATCCACCCTTTGCATCGGCCGGAACGGTCGTCTGCTATCAACCGGAAATCTTTCCGGGGATATCGTCACCGATATCGATCGCCGTCTCAAGGCGCTTGAGATGGCAACCGATCAACCGCTCGATCTGCGATGGACCGGGCCTGAAGCGGTGGACCCCGAAACGGTCGACGCACTGAAACAAGCATTCCAGCGCTTGCGACCGGCAGCCAGCCAAATTACCCATAAAACACCGGAAACCATGCTGGCAAGGGCTTTAACCACGCGCGCGCTAACCAACGGACCCTACCGCTGTAATCTGCGGACCGGTGAACTGATCCATCCCGCGATCCTTCATCGCCGGCAACGCCATACCCAATACAACAATGCCATCATGGCTATCACCGGTCTGGGTTTGCTTGCTGTCGGACTATTCTGGCACGCATCCAGCCGGCAACACGTGAACCGGATGCGCCACGAGGTCAGTCGCCGGGCGGAAACTATTATCGGCCACCCGACGGCCCTCCGCGGTGGTGACGCCGTCGCCGAAGCGCGCCGCCATGTCGACGATATCCGTCGCCAAACCCAACCGTTCGTTGAGTTGATGGCCGCCGGCACCAGCGCCGGATTGGACGCCGTCGTCAAGCTCGCGCAACAACACCACATCACCATCCATGCGCTTGAAATTGAACATGGCGCGCTGATCCGGTTGGATGGCTCGGCCCAAACATGGGAGGCCGTAACGGCTTTGGAGGACAACATGACATCCCGTTTCGGTCCCCTTGCTGCGCAACGGCAATGGGATGCCGAGACCGAAGACGAGACTATCAGCTTTCAAATCAAGCCGGTCCCATAGGCGAGCAACTCGAGACCATCATTGCTGATGCCATCTAGCCGTTGCCGACCTATCAGGGAGTTTTGTTCACCGAGTAATGTCAGCGCCGGACGCGGGCATTCCCCTTCCAGATACTCCAGACCTGTTCTTCATCGGCCGGCTGACCGTAATCGGTCAGCATCGTGGTAGCCAGAGCGCCGGTCGCCCAGCCGAACTGTACCCACGTCTCGGGTTCCCACTCACGTAAAGCGGCATACAACATGCCGCCGACAAAGCCGTCACCGCCACCAATCCGGTCCAACACACCGATTTCGCGCGGTTCGGCAATGTGCCACTGGTCGCCGGCGGAAAGAATCGCGCCCCACAAGTGGGTGTTGGCACCGATCACTTCACGCAGGGTATTGGCAAAAACCGCCGCTTCCGGGAAAGCACGGCGGGCATTCTCGATAAGCCCTTTGAAACTATCGATTTTCTGTGTCAGTCCCTGACCGCCGGCTTCCGGTCCCTCAATACCGAAACATAACTGAAAATCCTCCTCGTTGCCGACCAGAATATCAGAAATACCGGCGATTTCCTTGAAAATGGCCCGTAATTCGCTTTCTCTTCCCTCCCAAAATGATGCACGATGATTTAAATCAAACGAAATACACGTTCCATGCTTCTTGGCGGCACGGGCCAGTTGCAGACAAAACTCGCCCGTCTCCGGCGATAGCGCCGCAATCAAACCCGACAAATGCATTATCTTGACGCCTTCCTGTCCGAAAATACGGTCAAGCTCAAAGTCTTTCACGTCTAACGTCCGCCCGACCTCACCGGCGCGGTCATTATGTACGCGGGGTCCGCGCGTGCCGAAACCGCTGTCAGCAATATTAAACTGGTGCCGATATCCCCACGGCCCGCCTTGATCGATTTCCGGACCTTCAACACTCATCCGGCGACCGGCCAGATTATCCTTGATCAAACGCGCAATCGGACTGTCTTTGACAAAAGTCGTCAACACCTTTACCGGCAGCCCAAGAAACGACGAGACGGAGGCAACATTCGACTCGGCGCTGGTTACCTGCAGCTTAAACGAATCGCTGCATTGAACCGGCTGCCCGTTGCCCGGTGTCAGGCGAACTCCCATACTTGTGGGAACCAATAGCGACCAGGCGGCTTTTTCGCGCAATTTAAGTTTTGTCATGCTTCTAATCTCCTTGGGTTCGGATTGAAAAAAATCAAGGATACCGTATCATTCCGATCAATGCAAGCCCAAGGGGCGCCCGACAGCGGAGGAAAAGCGCCGCGGTGTCGGGCGTCTAAAATCCAAAAGGAAGCAGTTCAACCGAAGCTTGACGCGTTGCACAGGTTTTGAGTACATTATGCGGCAACCCATGAAACGGTTGCTTTCACAACGCACCCTGCAATTGCTGCAGAGCACAATCCGCAAGCAAAGCGGTACACGCCCCTACCTGGTGGGCCCGAACGGAAACAGTCTGCGGGAACCGGAATATCTGCCGGATGCCGAAGAGCTGCGTCGCAACCGCCTGTATGCCATTCATGAGAGCATGAAACTGGGCGAGGCGGTATGTTTTGAATTGTCTCCCGGCCTGCATGCCTGGCTGGTTGCCATGGAACACAAACATATCGTTCACGGCGGCTTGATCGGTGGAGAAACCTTATGCAACCCGCAACCGCAAACGGCAACCCAACTACAAAAACATCTGGAGAGCATGGGTATGGACGGGGTCCGCGCACGTGAATACATCGCCCGCTTACCCGTGCTTTCGAATGCCGCCATGAAGGTGGCGGCGGCCGAACTGCGGACAACATTTTACGCCGTATCCGGCTGGCAACCGTTACAGATGCAAGACAACCGGTTACGCAGCGAACAGCAGCGCCAACTGGCGCTGGCGATCGAGGAACAAAAACGGCGCGGTGATGCCGCCGTCTATCCATTCGAAAAAGAACGGATTCTTTTATCGCTTATCAAAACCGGCGATCGCAACGGTGCGCGCAAAGCCCTTAACGAGATGCTGGCGGTTATGTACATGACCTCGCCCAAACTAGGACTATTGCGCGCCCGCACCATTGAGCTGATGGGTTATCTAACCCGTGCCGCCCTGGAAGACAGCCCAATCATGGAACCGCTGATCGAACGAAACCATGCCTGGATGGGGCGGCTGATCGAAGCTCCCGACTTTGAAAATCTGAGCCGTACCCTGATCCAGGCGCTCGAAGACTTCATCGACGGCATCTATCTGCAGGGATTCAGCAACGGTAATCCGCATGTGGGCAAGGTTCTGGATTACATCGCAAGTCATTACGCCCAGCCGATTTCCCTCAAAACGATCGCTGCGGCACTCAATTTAAGCACCTTTCGCGTTGCCCACCTGGTGCGCCAGGCTACCGGCAACACCGTCTTGCAACTCATCCAGCAAACCCGGATCAGGCATGCCCGGCAACTGCTGGAGCGGACGGATAAAAGTTGCACTGAAATAGGGCATGAGGTAGGATACAGCAACCAGAGTTATTTTATCCGCCATTTCCGGCGTCAAACCGGATGTACCCCGGCCCGTTACCGGCAGCAATTTCTCAAACCGCCTCGACCGGCTTAATGCATTCAGGGATTCGTATAATCAAACAATTTGTGACTTAGGAGCTAATGCCTGAATTACCTGAAGTCGAAACCGTGGTAACCGGATTGCGACAGGCCGGTCTGGCAGGGCGGCATATCATGTCCGTCAAGGTCAACTGGCGGCGTAGCATCATACCGGACACGCCGGCCGCACTGCGCCGTAAGCTTATCGGTCGATGTATCGAAACCGTGAAACGACGTGCCAAATATATTTGCATGCGGCTTGATGACGGCAACCGGCTGCTGGTACATTTACGGATGACTGGTCGTTTGCTAATCCAGGACGGCGCACCGGTTGCCGATCGACATGATCGCGTCATCCTCGGCCTGGATGACGGACGCGCGCTGCGATTGCATGATACGCGTAAATTCGCGCGTGTCTACCTTGTCGCCGGTCCGGACGCCCCGCCGCTCTGCAGATTGGGTCCGGAACCGCTCGCCGCCAAATTCACCGCCGAATGTCTTGCCGCAATTCTGCACTGTCACCGCGCGATCAAACCACTGCTTCTGGACCAGCACCGGATTGCGGGGATCGGCAATATCTACGCCGACGAATCGTTGTGGGACGCCGGCATCCATCCTGCCCGGCATGCCGACAGTTTGTCGGGCGATGAAATCCGGCGTTTACATCGCGCAATCCGCCGCGTATTGCGCCGCGCCATCCGCGCGGGCGGCACATCACTCGGACAGGGACACACCAATTTTACCGGAGCGACCCAGCAATGGGGCGCCAATGCAGCAAATCTGCGGGTTTACCGACGCCACGATCAACCGTGTCCACGATGTAAACATCCGATTGAACGGATAGTTTTCGCGCAACGCGCTACCCATTATTGCGCGGAATGTCAGCCATTATCCTGCAAACCCGGCCGACGGGGCGAATAGTCTGCTAGCCGGCCCGAGAACGGTACCCGCCGGTAATTTGACACCTTCTTCAATGAGACTATTCGACGCAACCGCGCAACCGGTTCCAAGCGCGCCGTTGGATCCGATACGCGCTTCCCCGACAACGGCATCATCAATTTGCGCATGATCGCCTATCTGCGCGTTGGCCCACACGATTGAGGATTTTATTTTGGCCTCGATCCCGACCTTAACGCCCTGCCCGATTACGCTCGGCCCCGTAATCCGGCTTCCATGCCCGATTCGGCAATCGCCCCCGATGACCACGGGAGCCACCAGATCCACCTGATCGTCAACCTGAGCGGTTTCGTCGATCCAAACGCCGGGCGTCGATTCGCGGCCCTTGGGTTTAACCCCCTTGAGGGCGCCCGCCAATAAGTCCCGGTTGGCTTGCACATAATTTTCAAGCGTTCCGATATCTTTCCAATACCCCGAAAAACGATGTCCGAAAAAGGGTTGCTTTTTTTCGAACAGCAAAGGGAAAGTTTCTTTTTCAAGCGAAACAAACCGGTCTTCGGGGATGATATCCAGAATCTTGCGCGAGATCGCCCAGGCGCCGACATTGCCCCACAGACTTTTGGCATCCGCGGACTCGGGCTTCTCCTGCCAGCCGAGGACCCGATCGTCATCCTGAATATCGAGAATTCCCCAGCGACGCGTATCCTCGACTTTACTGACGGTAGCCGTAACCATGGCGCCCGCGTTTCGATGAAATTCAAGCAGACCGCCCAGATCCATATCCATCAGAATATCGCCATTAAGCAGCAGGAAATCGTCCTGTAGTATGTCAGCGCAATTCTTCAAGGCGCCGCCGCTGCCCAGCGGCCGGTCTTCCATGCGTATCTTGACGTTGAAACCGCGCGCTACCTTGGTTTGTTGCAAAAACTCGATAATCGCGGAAGCGAAATGACTGACGGCCAACACGACATCGGTTGCGCCGTTGGCGTGCAACCATTCACACTCCAATTCGAGAAATCTACGATTCGCAATCGGCAACAAGGATTTCGGGGTCGTATACGTGAACGGATAAAGCCGTGTTCCCAACCCACCTATCAGCATGACCACCTGCATAATTCACCTTCCTTAATTCAGCGCTATTAAATTGACGTTTGCTTCATAATGGCAACAGTTCAGCTAGCCGCCCCAATACGGGCGGTTACCCGAATGAAATAACTCGCGCCACAATAATTAGTCGTGTTCGTAATATACCCCCCGGAAAAGTCAAGGGCAAGAATATTTTTAAAATCCGAAGACGGCAATCAACTCCGGGCCGCCAAGATGAGCGATCTGTTGCTGAAAATCAAAACCGCTGTCGTCCGGGAAACCGCCGGGACATATATACGCCTCAAGGATAT